>JAYTWE010000321.1:0-4606 GCA_043744055.1 Magnetospirillum sp. | reverse complement strand
CCCCCCTTGGGAGGGACGCCTACTCTAAAGGTCAGAAGGCCGTAAATGCCAGGATACCGTAAATGATGGATGTAGAAATGCTGGTCCGCCCCGCCCCCGAGGATACGCGCCTTTATCAGGTGGTAAGCGGCATCGACCATGACGGCAAGCCCGTCGAGGCCGCAATCATCAATGAACGCCCGCTGACCATCTTCCTCAACGGACGCGAAATCGTCACCGCCATGACCATCGGCGACCATCCCGAATATCTGGCCCTGGGCTATCTGCTGAACCAGAACATGCTTCAGGCCGACGACGATGTGCGCGCCGTGGATTATGACGCCGAAATCGAGACGGTGGTGGTGCGCACAGCGCGCCAAACCGATTACGAAGAGAAGCTGAAGAAAAAGATTCAGACATCGGGCTGCGCCATGGGCACCGTGTTCGGCGATGTGATGGAAAAGTTCGAGACCGTCACCTTGGATGCCGAAGCCCGCTTCCACACATCGTGGCTCTACGCCCTGCAAAAAAGCATCAACACCATGCCCTCGCTCTACCTCAAGACCGGCGCCATCCATGGCTGCGTCTTGTGCGAGGAAGGAAAACCGCTGATCTATATGGAAGATGTCGGCCGTCATAACGCCATGGACAAAATCGCCGGATATATGTTCCGCCACGGTTTATCCCCCAAGGGTAAAAGCCTCTACACCACCGGGCGGCTGACCAGCGAGATGGTCATCAAGACGGTGCAGATGGGAATTCCGGTCCTGCTGTCGCGCTCGGGCTTCACCGCCTGGGGGGTGGATCTGGCTCGCAAGGCCGGACTGACCCTGATCGGCCGGGCCAAAGGCAAACGCTTCATCGCCCTAGCCGGGGCCGAACGCATCGTATTCGATGCCGACCCGGCCCAGGCCCATGACGAGCCCGGCCATCTGTCGCGCAAAGGAAGCCGGGATAATGAATAAGGAAAAGCCCCCCATTGCCGGACTGATCCTGGCCGGAGGTCTGGCGCGACGCATGGGCGGCGGCGACAAGGCCATGATCGAGGTGGAGGGGCAAAGCCTACTGGACCGGGTCATCGAACGCCTGTCGCCCCAGGTCGGCCCCATGGTCTTGAACGCCAACGGCGACCCCAGCCGATTCGCTCAGTTCACCTTGCCGGTGGTTCCCGATGTGGTCGAGGGCTATGCCGGTCCCCTGGTCGGGGTTCTGACCGGCCTGGAATGGCTGGCCGAGCACACGATGGGAGTTGAATGGATGGTCAGCGTCGCCGCCGACACGCCTTTATTCCCGCTTGATCTGGTGGAACGCCTCCACCACGCCGTCATGGAGGAAAATGCCGATCTGGCGGTGGCTTGTACCGGTGATCAGGCTCATCCGGTCTTCGCCTTGTGGCCGGTCCGCCTTGCCGCCGAACTGCGCGCCGCCGTGGTCAACGAGAACATGCGCAAGATCGACGCCTGGACCGATCGCTACAAGGTCGCCCGCGTTCAATGGAACGCTAAACCAGTCGATCCGTTCTTTAACGTCAACACGCCGGAAGACGTGATCCGGCTGCGCTTGCTGCTAAGTGGAGAGTTTCCCGCTGAACCGCCGTTGATGGCCTCCACTCGGATGGCGGTGGTGGTGGAACGCCGCGACGGCGCTACGTCTTGGATCAAGGATTCCTGGCGACCGGTCGAAGTCCTGGCCGACCCGCCACCTGCCGCATCTCCCTGGCTGCTGCTGCACCAGGGAGAGGGGTTCGAGCATTATCTAGCCTCTGACGTGGCGCTGGATCTGCATCGCTCGGATCTCTCCAGCTACCGCTACAATCTGGGCGGAGACGAACCCCGGCTTTACGTGGTGCTGCGCCATACCGATAATCCCGATCAGCCCATGCGGGTCGTTCTGGCCACCGCCGCGCCGGATCAAGCCCAGGCCATGAGCGAAAGCGGCGAGGATATGGTGGACGGGCTGCCCATGCCGGAATCCTTACGGGCCTGGATCGAGCTGTTCTGCGCCTGCCATCCCCCCGACGAGCCCATGCGCAAGCGCAAGCGCGACACCATGAATGCGGAAGGGACTTTTTCCGGCAAGGCCCCACGGCCATGACCGAACCGTTTCTGTCACGCTGGTCCAAGCGCAAGCAAGACGCCAAGGCGGTCGAGCCGCAGCCGCCCCTGGAAGCCTCTCCTCCCGCCGAAACCGTGGCGGAACAAAATCCGCCACCAGAGCCGCCACCAGACTTACCCACAATCGAGTCCCTTGATGCCGGGTCCGACTATTCCGTCTTCATGAAGCCGAACGTCCCGGCCAATCTGCGTCAGCAGGCATTGGCCCGCTTATGGGCCAGCGACCCATCGCTGATGGCCCCCGAAACCTTGGACCTTCATATGGGCGACTACACCAGCCCAGCTGTGGCCGAAGTGGTGAAAACTGCCTGGAGATTAGGAAAAGGGGTTCTGGACGCAGCCGAACTGGCGGCTGAAAAAGAAGAGGAAGAAGCCGCAAAGGCCGCGGCACTCCCCCCACCTCCGATTGCGTGATTCTATGATTTTTTTACACACAAAGCATAGTCATTAGTAAAAATAACATGATGAAGTAAATATGCTGCAATAGCGAGACGTTCGTCTTCCCATAGACTGTCACCACACCGCACTCGTCTTTCCTTATCCTTGACTGGTCAGACCAATGCGAGGATGATGACCAAGTTACCATCAATGGTGACCAAGGCTTCGGCGACAGATCCGAACCACAGGGAGACGAAATGCAGGCGAGTTCCGCCCCTAAGGCCGTTGCGGATGAAGATTTCCTGCGGGCACGTTTCTACGGCCTGTTGGCAAGTCTGTTCGTCTCACCGCCTCCCCTCTTGCTCCTGACCCGTCTGCGCGCCCTGTCCCCGGATTCCACTCCGCTTGGAATGGCTTTGGGTGAATTGGCCGAAGCCGCCGCCGCAACGGATGAAGACACGGTCGCCGACGAATTCCAGGCGCTGTTCATCGGCGTCACCGGAGGTGAGCTGGTTCCCTACGGCTCGTGGTATCTGACCGGCTTCTTGCATGAAAAACCGCTGGCCGAACTGCGCAGCCACATGGCCCGCTTAGGGATCGAACCCTCGCCCGGCATCTCGGAGCCGGAAGATCATGTGGCCTCCCTGCTGGAAATGATGCAGGGCCTCATCACCGGCCTGTTCGACCATCCGCTGACCTTGGCCGAAGAGAGGGACTTCTTCCAAACCCATCTGGGTGGGTGGATGCCCCGCTTTATGAGCGACCTGGAAAAGGCCGAATCCGCCCGCTTCTACCGAGCAGTGGCGAAGGTCGGCCGCATCTTCCTCGATATCGAATTCCAAGCCTTCGCCATGGTGGACTGACGCCAAGGACGACCGATGATGGAGCAACCGATGACCAAACGCCCTGAACAGACTTCGCCCGCCCTTGACCGCCGCGCCTTCCTGCGTGGCATCGGACTGTCGGCCGGAGCCGCCGGTGCTGCGGCGGTAGGAGTCACCGCCACCAAGGCGGATGCCAAAGCTGGAGACGCAGCCCAGACCGGTGCGGGCTACCAGGAAACCGACCACGTCCGCCGCGCCTACGAAGCCGCCAGCTTCTGATTTCGGGAGATACTGCCATGCTTATCAAGAAGCGTGACGGCCAAGCCAGCCAGAGCCGCCTGTCCGAGACCTTGTCTTCCGTCTCCGCCGGAACAGTGGATCGCCGCACCTTCCTCAAACGTTCAGGACTGGCCGCCGGTGGCGCCGCCCTGGCGGGAGGAATGGCAGCCGGAACCGTGCGAAAGTCCGAAGCCGCTCCCTCGGCTCCCGATCCGAAGGCCGAAGTGAAACGCGCCATCTGCACCCATTGCTCGGTGGGCTGCACCGTCAATGCCGAAGTCTCCAATGGGGTTTGGACTGGCCAGGAACCAGCTTTCGACAGCCCGCTGAACCTGGGCAGCCATTGCGCCAAGGGCGCGGCGGTGCGCGAACACGCCCATGGCGATCGCCGCCTGAAATACCCCATGAAGCTGGAGGGCGGAAAGTACAAGCGCATCAGCTGGGAACAGGCCATCACCGAAGTGGGCGACCGCCTGTTGAAGATCCGCGAGACTGCCGGTCCCGATTCGGTCTACTGGCTGGGCTCGGCCAAGTTCTCCAACGAACAAGCCTATCTCATGCGCAAATTCGCCGCGCTGTGGGGTACCAACAACGTGGACCATCAGGCCCGCATCTGCCATTCCACCACCGTCGCCGGGGTCGCCCAGACCTGGGGCTACGGCGCCATGACCAATTCCTACAACGACATCCACAATTCCAAGGCGATGTTCTTCATCGGCTCCAATGCCGCCGAAGCTCATCCGGTGTCCATGCTCCACATCTTGAAGGCCAAGGAGCAGAACAAGGCTCCGCTCATCGTCTGCGATCCACGCTTCACCCGCACCGCCGCCCATGCCGACGAATATGTGCGTCTGCGCCCCGGCACCGATGTGCCGTTGATCTGGGGCATCCTCTACCACATCTTCGAGAATGGCTGGGAAGACAAGGAATACATCAGAAAGCGCGTCTGGGGCATGGATCAGGTCCGCGCCGAAGTCGCCAAATGGACCCCGGAAGACGTCGAGCGCGTCACCGGCATTCCCGGTGAGCAGG
>JAYTWE010000320.1:0-7947 GCA_043744055.1 Magnetospirillum sp. | reverse complement strand
GGCGGTCGAGGCCCGGAAATTCGTGGAGAGTTTGCTGGAGGCCGTGCCCAATCCGCTGTGGTGGAAGGGAGTTAACGGCCTGTATCGCGGCTATAATCGGGCCTTCCGCGAGATGCATTCTGTTGGTCCCGATGATTGGATCGGTCGCTCCATGGCTGAGGTGCTGAATACGGATTTCGTCGCCATCTCCCATGCCGCCGACGTCAAGGCCCTCAACGCGGATGAGAGGGTGCAGTTCGAGGGGCGTTTGGCTTTATCCGACGGAAACTATCACGATGTGGTGGTCAGCAAAATCGCCTGGCGCTCCCACACGAACCGCCCGGAAGGCGTCATCGGCGTCATGATGGATATCACCGAGCGCAAGGTCATGGAGGCCGAGTTGCGCCGCATGGCCACCACCGATGTTCTGACTGGAGTGTTCAACCGCCGCCACTTCATGACCACCATTGTCACCGAAGTGGGCCGCGCCCAACGTCATCCCCGGCCCATATCGGCGTTGATGCTCGATATCGACCATTTCAAGCGGATCAACGACACGTTCGGCCATCCGGTGGGCGACCAAGCCATCAAGGCCATGGCCGATATCTGTGCGGAGGCGATTCGCAACATCGACGCCTTGGGGCGCCTGGGCGGCGAGGAATTCGCCATCATGCTGCCGGATACGGAATTGGAGGCGGCCATGCTGGTGGCCGAACGTATCCGCGCTTCGGTCTCTCGCATTTCCATTTCCACCCCGAAGGGGCCGGTGGCCTTCACCACCAGTATCGGAGTGGCTCAGTTGACGCCGCTCGATGTTTCTGCCGAAGACTTGCTGTCGCGGGCCGATGCGGCTCTCTACGAGGCCAAGAATGGCGGCCGCAACAAGGTGGTTGGAGCTTAATGTTTGCCCCTCTGCCTAAGCGCGCCCCTTCGGTCGCTTGGTCGCCGCCTCAATGGCGGCTGATCGCAGCGTGCGCCAGATTTAGTGCACGCCGCTCTAAGGCTTGTTGAGATTCAGATTATGGAAGGCCTTTTTCCCCTCCCCCCGGCTTGCCGGGGGGAGGGGGAAGCGCAGAATCTCAACACACTCTAATACGCCGACCCATCCTTGTGCAAAAACGTCCAGCCGCCATTTTCCATGATGGCTTGCAGGTCGTCGTCGGGATAGCTGCCGGAATCGCCGGGTGAGCGGTCACCAATCTCAAGATAGGCCACGACGGATTGCGTGCGGTTGACCAGGTGGTGAGCATCGCCGGTTCCGGCCCGAAATCCAGCGCACATCCCCGGATGAAGGATCGTCTCACCCGCATCGGTGATGAGGCATGGCGAGCCTTCCAGGATGTAGATGAACTCGTCTTGGACGGAATGGGCGTGGCGCAACGCCGACTGGCCCCCCGGTAAGAGGCGGGTCAGGTTCACTCCGAAATTTCGCAGCCCGAAGATATCGCCCAGGCTGCGCTTTTCCCGATTGGCCATGCGGGTGGCGAAGGGTTCCGGGTAATTGGATGGCTTGGTCCGAGGCGGAATGGCGGCGGCCTCGACGGCGATGGGAGGGGGCTGGTCGGGCATGACGCTTCCTGATGACGTTGGTCGGGGGAGGAATGATCGTCTTGAACCCGTGATCTGTCCACCTCTCGCCGCGTTCGGCAAAACCGGTTATGCTGCCGCCATCATGCTTGTTCGTCTGCTCCCCCCCACCTTGGTTAACCAGATCGCCGCCGGCGAAGTGGTGGAACGTCCTGCTTCAGCGGTGAAGGAGCTGGTGGAAAACGCCATCGACGCCGGAGCCAGTCGTATTGACGTGGTGCTGATCGAAGGTGGTCAGGTGCTGATCTCGGTGACCGATGACGGTTGCGGCATGGGGCCGGATGAAATGTCCCTGGCGGTGGAGCGTCACGCCACCTCCAAGCTTCCCGACGACGATCTGGTCCGCATTCGATTTCTGGGATTCAGGGGCGAGGCGTTGCCCTCCATCGGTTCGGTGGCGCGGCTGACCCTGACCAGTCGCCCCAAGGGGGCCGATGCGGCGTGGAGCTTGTCGGTGGAAGGCGGAGCCAAGGGCGAGCCCATCCCGGCGGCGCTGACGGCGGGAACGCGGGTCGAGGTCCGCGATTTGTTTTATGCCACGCCTGCCCGGCTTAAATTTCTAAAAACGCCCCGTTCCGAATTGGGGCATGCCTCGGACGTGATGGAACGGTTGAGCATGGCCCATCCCGCCATCTCGTTTTCCCTGTCCGACGGCAATCGCAAATTGCTGGATCTGGCGGCCAAGCGTGGCGAGCCCAAAACCGCCCTTCTGGCCCGCATTGCTCAGGTGGTGGGACGGGAGTTCGAGGCCAATGCCCTGGAGCTGGATGCCGAGCGCGACGGTGTGCGGCTGACCGGCTGGGCGGGGCTTCCCACCTATAATCGCGCCAGTCCCGCATCCCAATACCTGTTCGTCAATGGTCGTCCGGTCAAGGATCGGCTGGTGATCGGGGCGGTGCGGGGAGCCTATCAAGATGTTCTCAGCCGCGACCGTCATCCGGTGGTGGCGCTGTTCCTTGATTTGGACCCCGAACAGGTGGACGTCAATGTCCACCCCGCTAAGGCCGAGGTTCGCTTTCGCGATTCCGGCAATGTGCGGGGTTTGATCGTCGGCGCTATCCGTCATGCCTTGGCCGCAGCCGGGCACCGGGCCAGCACCACCGTATCCGAGGCTACCATTGGTGCTTTGGGGGGCGGCGGCAACCGACCGGGTTATTCGTGGCAGCCGTCGGCGCGGCCTTCATTGCCGCAGATGCGGGCGGGAGACGCGGCCCAATCTCCACTTTACCCCATGGCCCCACTATATCCTTCTGGTCTGGCCGAGGCTCTGCCCGGTCTTCATATGCCGCCCTCGGCTCCACCGGGCGAGATCGAAGAGGGGGTGTCCACCGACTATCCCCTGGGAGCGGCGCGGGCTCAGTTGCATGACACTTATATCGTCGCTCAGACCGCCGATGGCCTGGTCATCGTCGATCAGCATGCCGCCCATGAGAGGCTGGTGTTCGAGCGGATGAAGCAAGCCCTGGAAGACGGCGGAGTCAAGCGTCAGGGATTGCTGTTGCCGGAAGTGGTCGAGCTGGGCGAATCCGCCGCCGCCCGTATCATGGAACGGGCCGAGGACCTCGCCTCATTGGGCTTGGTGGTGGATGGGTTCGGTCCCGGCGCGGTGGTGGTTCGTGAAGTTCCCGCTTTGCTGGGTGATGCCGATGTTCAAGGGCTGGTCCGCGATCTGGCCGATGAACTGGCCGAATGGGGGCATGGTCATTCATTGCAGGAGCGGTTGCTGCATGTCTGCGCCACCATGGCCTGTCACGGCTCGGTACGGGCGGGGCGGCGTCTGGGACAAGTCGAGATGAACGCCCTGCTGCGCCAGATGGAGGCCACCCCCTTGTCCGGCCAATGCAATCACGGCCGCCCGACCCACGTGACTCTCAGCCTTGCCGATATTGAAAAGCTGTTCGGGCGGCGGTGAACTCCCTTGCCTCGGCTTCCGGTTCGGCGTAACCCTTGAAGGCTTCTGGACGCGGAGGGGGTGAGCTCTATGATCTCTCTGATCGTAAACGGCGAGCGGCGTAAGGTGGATGCCGCACCGGATGTGCCGCTGCTTTGGGTTCTTCGCGACCATCTTGGCCTGAACAGCACCCGCTATGGCTGCGGTCAAGGTCTGTGCGGTGCTTGCACCGTCTTGGTGGATGGGGAGCCCTTGCGCGCCTGTTCCACTCCGGTGGGGCAGTTGGCCGGGCGGCGGATCACCACCATCCATGGTCTGGACGGAGCCATCGGCAAAGCGCTGCAATGGGCTTGGGTCGAGCTGGACGTTCCTCAGTGCGGCTACTGTCAGTCGGGGCAGGTTCTGGCCGCCACCGCTTTGCTGCGTCGCAATCCCAAACCCAGCGATGCTGATATCGAGACCGCCCTGGAAGGGCATCTGTGCCGCTGCGGCACCTATAACCGCATTCGCGCCGCCATTCATCTTGCCGTGGACCGGCTGGGGGGTGGGACATGACGCGGCGCTTTGGCGCGGTTCCCGCTGATCCGTCACGCCGCGCCTTTCTGATGGTGGCGGCGGGCACGGGAATGGGCTTGACCCTGGCTTCGGTGGAGGCCGTGGCCGCCCGTGGCGAGCCGGGAGATCTGGTGGCCAATGCCTTTGTGACCATCGGTGCGGACGGAACAGTAACGGTTACCGTCAAGCATCTGGAAATGGGCCAGGGCGTCGCCACCGGATTGCCGGTCCTGGTGGCGGAGGAGCTGGAAGTGGACCCCGCCGCCATTCGAGTGGAGTTCGCTCCCGCCGATGCCAAACGCTACAATAATTTGTTCTGGGGACCATCTCAGGGGACCGGCGGGTCCACCGCCACCGCCAATTCCTGGGACCAATTGCGCAAGGCGGGGGCCGCTGCCCGTGAAATGCTGATGGAGGCCTGTGCCCGCCGTCTGAAGGTTGATCGCGCCGCTTTGGTGGCGATCAATGGCGAGGTGGTTCACTGGTCCAGCGGGCGCCGCCATTCCTATGGCGAGCTGGTGGGGGATGCGGCCCGGTTGTCGCCGCCTGACAATCCTCCGCTGAAGAGTCCGGCCGACTTTCGCCTGATCGGGCGACCCGGCGTCAAGCGTAGCGATTCCAAGGCCAAGAGTGATGGAACCGCCGTTTATGGCGGTGATATCCGCTTGCCCGGAATGGTGACCGCTCTGGTGGCCCGGCCTCCGGTGTTTGGAGCCAAGCTGCGCGATGTGGATCGCCGCGCTGCTCTTGCCCTGCCGGGGGTGGTGGCGGTGATTGCCATCTCCTCGGGGGTGGCGGTGGTGGGGAATGATTTCTGGTCAGCCCATCGAGGGCGCGACGCCTTGACGCTGGACTGGACTATGCCGGTCGATCGTCCTTCCACCGAAACCATTCGCCGCGACTGGACCGCTTTGCTGGATAAGCCCGGTCTTCCCGCCCGCAGTCAGGGCGAGGCCGAGGCGGCGTTGGGTCGGGGGGCAAAGCGCCTGAATGCGGTCTATGAAACCCCCTATCTGGCCCATGCCCCCATGGAGCCGCTCAATTGCGTGGTCAAGCTGACCCGAGACAAATGCGAGATTTGGACCGGTTGCCAGTTCCAGACCCACGATCAGGCCATGGCGGCCAAGGCGGCGGGGCTGGCCCCGTCTCAGGTGGAGATTCACACTCTCTTCGCGGGGGGCAGCTTTGGCCGCCGCGCCAATCCGGCCTCGGATTATATCGTCGAGGCGGTCGAGATCGCCAAGCAGGTCGGTTCACCCGTTCGCCTGATGTGGACCCGCGAGGATGATATTCGGGGTGGTTATTACCGGCCCATGTTCTTCCACGGCTTTGACGCTTGTCTGGATGCGGCGGGAATGCCGCTGGCATGGCGTCACCGTATTTGCGGCCAATCCATTTTAGAGGGTGGCCCTTTCGCGGCCATGATTAAGGACGGTATCGACTTCGTCTCGGTGGAAGGCGCCGCTAATCTGCCTTATGCCATTCCCAATCTTCAGGTGGAGCTGCACTCGCCCAAGCTGCCGGTGCCGGTTCTGTGGTGGCGTTCGGTGGGCTCCAGCCATACCGGTTTCGCCACCGAATGTTTTTTGGATGAGTTGGCTTATGCCGGAGGTAAGGACCCGCTGGCCTATCGCCGCGCTTTGCTGGCCGATCATCCCCGCCATCTGGCGGTGCTGGAGCTGGCGGCCGCCAAGGCCGGTTGGGGCGAGCCGCTTGCGCCCGGCAAGGGGCGCGGACTGGCGGTGCATGAAAGCTTCCACACCTTCGTGGCCCAGGTGGCCGAGGTTACCATCGGTCCCAAGGGCGAGGTCAAGGTGGACCGGGTGGTCTGCGCCGTGGATTGTGGAATCGCGGTGACTCCCGATGTGGTCAAGGCTCAGATGGAAGGCGGCATCGCCTATGGTCTGTCGGCCGCTCTGTTCGGCGAGATCACCATCAAGGACGGTGCCGCCGAACAATCCAACTTCCATGATTACCGCTGTTTGCGCATGTCCGAGATGCCCAAGGTGGAGGTCCATATCCTCCCCAGCGCCGCTGCTCCTACCGGAGTGGGGGAGCCCGGTGTGCCGCCCGTGGCGCCAGCGGTGTGCAACGCCATCTTCGCGGCGGTGGGAAAGCGCATCCGTAAACTCCCGATTGGTGAAAAAATATAGCCCCTGATGCGCGTCCTGTGCGTGGCGGCTGGGGTGAAGATTGTGTTAATCTTCAAATTGGGCGGCTGAGGGAGGATATCATGCCGAACATATATGAAGTCGGGGCTCGACGCGGTGAAAAGACTGGCGATCTCCGTGACCATGATGAATACGACTACATGGCGACCGAGGGCCGGGCTGGCACCGAAGATCCCCGGCTGAGATACGTTCCCAGACTTGAATTTGAATCCACCGATGCCCTGCTGGAGGTTGCTCCGGGCAGGAAGTCGTAGATTACGCAGTGTTAAGGTGGGATGGCGTCGCCATTCCTTGAGCCTGGGATGATTTCGGGCTAAGACTACGCCCATGCATCGCTTCGCCAATCCCGCCCGCTTTTTGCGCATGGCCAAGGTGATCCTGCCGTATTCGTCGGGTATCGCCGTGCTCTCGCTCTGCTCCGGCCTCTGGTTCGCCCTGGCCGCGTCTCCTGCCGACTATCAGCAGGGGGATAGCGTGCGCATCATGTATGTGCACGTTCCCTCCGCCTGGATGGGGATGTTCTGCTACGTGGCCATGGCCGCGTTCAGCGCCATGGCCCTGATCTGGAAGCATCCCCTGGCCGATCTGCTGGCCAAGGCTACGGCCCCGGTGGGGGCGGCCTTTACCTTCTTGTGTCTGGTGACCGGCTCGTTGTGGGGGAAACCCATGTGGGGCACGTGGTGGGCCTGGGATGCAAGGCTGACCAGCATGCTGATCCTGCTGTTCCTCTATCTGGGCTATATGGCCTTGGTGAACGCCTTCGACGACCCTGAGCGCGGGCACAAGGCCGCCGCCATCCTGGCTTTGGTCGGCGCGGTCAATATCCCGGTCATCAAGTGGTCGGTGGATTGGTGGAACACTTTGCACCAGCCCGCTTCCGTGGTGAAGATGGGTGGCCCCGCCATTGACGCCAGTATGTTGGTGCCGTTGCTTTTGATGGCGCTGGGGTTCAAGGCCTATTGGGTCTCCATCTTGATCTTGCGGGGACGGGCCGAAATCGCCGCCCAGAAAATCCGCATCATCCGCATGGCGCAGATCCACGCCGCCTCCCGAGGAGAGTGACCAACGTCATGGAATCACTGACATCCCTGATGCATATGGGCGGTTACGGCGGCTATGTCTGGCCCGCCTATGGCCTGAGCGTGGTTGTGCTGGCCGCGGTGCTGGTGGCGTCGCTGCTGGCGGCAAGGTCCAGCGAGGCCGAGTTGGAGCTGTTGCAGCGGTCTCGGCGCGCCAATCGGGATGCCGGGAAGAACGGTAATACGGAGATCTCTGAGTGACCCGCAAGCAGCGCAGACTCTATTTCGTCCTCCTCGGCATGTTGGCCTTGGGGGCGGCGGTGGCTTTGGTGCTGACTGCCATTTCAGACAGTCTTGTCTATTTTTACTCGCCCACCGATATCGTGTCTCAGCGCATCCCCGAGGGACGGCGCATGCGTGTCGGCGGTCTGGTGGAAGCCGACAGTCTGAAGAAGGACGGTAAGATCGCCACGTTCAAGGTGACCGATATCACCAATACTTTGGCCGTGACCTATACCGGCATTCTGCCCGACCTGTTCCGCGAGGGCCAAGGCGTGGTGGTGGAAGGCCGCATGGAGAAGGATGGCGCGTTTCATGCCTCCGAAGTGCTGGCCAAGCATGACGAGAATTATATGCCCAAGGACGTGGCCGAGGCGTTGAAAAAGTCCGGCCAGTGGAACGACGGCAAGACCAAGTGACGTATTTAATTGCGGGCGGGACGCCCGCGCTCCGTCTCCTGGGCCTT
>JAYTWE010000319.1:0-2472 GCA_043744055.1 Magnetospirillum sp. | reverse complement strand
GGCATCTACAAGAAGCTGGTGCTGCGCGAGTCCAAGCTGGTGGGCTCGGTCATGTATGGCGATGTAGCGGACGGAGCCTGGTACTTCCAGCTCATGCGCGAAAAGGCCGATGTGGCCGAAATGCGCGACCGCATGATCTTCGGTCAGGCCTATGCCGATGTGTCGTGCAAGGGCAAGGGCGGGGTCGATGTGGCCGCCATGTCCGACGATACTCAGGTCTGCGGTTGTAACGGTGTCTCCAAGGGAACCATCGTCAAGGCCATCCTCGAAAAGGGTCTGACCTCGCTCGACGAGGTGAAGGCCCATACCAAGGCCTCGGCGTCCTGCGGTCAGTGCGCCTCGGTGGTTCAGGCCATTTTGGCCCATACCACCGGCGAAGTGGTGGAGGCCAAGGCCGCCGGAATGTGCGGCTGTACCGATCTGTCTCATGACGAGGTCCGCCGCGAGATCGTCTCGCAGCAGCTGAAGACCATGGATGCGGCGCGGGCATCCTTGGGCTGGCGCACCCATGACGGCTGCGCCAAATGCCGTCCGGCGCTGAACTACTATTTGCTCTGCGCTTGGCCCGCCGAATATGTGGATGACGGCAAGAGCCGCTTCATCAACGAACGGGTCCACGCCAATATTCAAAAGGATGGCACCTATTCGGTGGTGCCGCGCATGTGGGGCGGTGTCACCACTCCGGCCGAATTGCGCGCCATCGCCGATGTGGCCGATAAGTTCAAGATCCCGACGGTCAAGGTCACCGGTGGTCAGCGTATCGACTTGCTGGGGGTCAAGAAGGATCAGCTTCCCGCCGTCTGGGCCGATCTCAACAAAGCGGGCATGGTCTCGGGCCATGCCTATGCCAAGGGGCTGCGCACGGTAAAGACCTGCGTCGGGTCGGAATGGTGCCGTTTTGGAACCCAAGACTCCACCGGCCTCGGCATCAAGCTGGAAAAGCTGATGTGGGGGACCTGGACGCCGCATAAGTTCAAGCTGGCGGTCTCGGGCTGCCCGCGCAACTGCGCCGAAGCCACCATCAAGGATCTGGGCGTCATCTGCGTCGAGGCCGGTTACGACATCGTGGTCGGCGGCAATGGCGGTATCGAACTGCGCGGCACCGATCATCTGGTTCGGGTCGTCACCGAGGACGAGGTGATGGAATATGCCGGAGCCTTCCTTCAGATCTATCGTGAGGAGGGCCGTTATCTGGAACGGACGGCGCCTTGGGTCGAACGGGTCGGTATGGAATATGTCACGAAGCGGGTGGTTGAGGATGCCGCCGGTCGCCGCGCCGCCTTTGCCCGCTTTGTCTATTCGCAGAAATACGCGCAGATCGACCCCTGGGCCGAACGGGTCGCTGGCGTCGAAGCCTATGAGTTCAAATCCCTTGCCGAGGTGGAATAACGGTCATGCAAAATTGGATCAAGATCGGCACTCTGTCCGACATTCCCCGCCTGGGCGCCCGCACCATCGAGACGGCGCAGGGGCAAGTGGCGGTGTTTCGCACCAATGACGACGAGGTTTTCGCCCTGTTCAACCGCTGCCCTCACAAGGGCGGTCCGCTGTCGGAAGGCATCGTCTCGGGCAAGGTCGTGGTTTGCCCGCTGCACAGCTGGACCATTGATCTGGTGACCGGCGAGGCCACAGCCCCCGACGAGGGCTGCACCCGTCCGGTGCCGTCCAAGCTGGTGAATGGAGATATCCTTCTTCAATTGGAAGCCGGAAAGAAGGTGGCTCATGGCTGAGATCATCCGCACCACCTGTCCGTATTGCGGCGTCGGCTGCGGTGTCATCGCGGAATCGAGCGAAGACGGATGGGTGGTGCGGGGCGATCCCGATCACCCCGCCAATTTCGGCAAGCTCTGCGTCAAGGGAGCCACCTTGGCCGAGACCATCGGTCTGGAGGGGCGGCTGCTTTATCCAGAATTGGATGGGCAAAGGGTCACTTGGGATTCCGCCCTGGATAAAGTGGCGGAAAAGTTCTCGACCGCCATGGCGGAACACGGCCCCGATTCGGTGGCCTTCTATGTCTCCGGCCAATTGCTGACCGAGGATTATTACGCGGCCAACAAGCTGATGAAGGGCTTCATCGGTTCGGCCAATATGGACACCAATTCACGCCTGTGCATGTCATCCACCGTGGCGGGCCATGTGCGCGCCTTCGGCTCCGACACGGTGCCGGGCTGTTACGAAGACATCGAACTGGCCGATCTGGTGGTGCTGGTGGGCTCCAACGCCGCCTGGTGCCATCCGGTGATTTTTCAGCGCCTACTGGCTGAGAAAACCCGTCGTCCCGATCTGAAGATCGTGGTGGTGGACCCAAGACGGACCGCCAGCGCCGAATGCGCCGATCTGCATCTGGCCATTCGTCCCGGCTCGGACGCGATCTTGTTCAACGGCTTGCTGGCCCATCTGAAGGGCGAGGAGGCCGAGGTGGAATGCGGCGTGCCGCTGGATCAGATCGTTACCTTCTTTTCCTGGTTCTCC
>JAYTWE010000318.1:0-2887 GCA_043744055.1 Magnetospirillum sp. | reverse complement strand
ATGCGCGGCGGCTACGAGTTGCTGGTCAAGGGCGAGATCGAGGTGGAGTGGGAGGATATCCGCGATCCCAGCGGCACCAATTTCATCAAGCGGCTGCCGCTGCGTGCTGCGTATCGCCAATTGATTCAAAGCCTGGACGGCATCGTCATGGATGGCCTGTATTGCGGGGCTTACAAATTCGACAAGCCCTTGGCCGAGGTGGTCAAGGCTCGAATCGAGCTTGATGCCGAACTGGATCGCGAACGCCGCCAAGGCATTCATCGCTCGGCCGTGCCGGTGGAGATGGGGCCGTTCAGCAACGATCCCAGCGAGGAACTGCGCAAGGCGGAGGTCATTAAGCTGAAGCAGATGCTGGCGGAACAGCAGCGTCGGACACTCTACGCCGTCAATGCCATGCGCTTGGAAGGGCGCAATGTCATGTCGGTGGACTTTTGCGCCACCCCGGCCGAGACCGAGGCCGCTTTCCGCGCCGGAGCCAGGGACAAGACTCCCGTCTTCGCCAAAACGGGGGAACCTCTCCTGGACGACGCGCCGCGCGCCCATCCCGCTTTCGAGAATCCGACCGAGGTTCTGAGCATCGTCAATGCCCGCAACTGGCTGCCGGTCCTGCGCTCCGACCGCTTCGGCACCAAGGGCAAATTCATCGACGCCATCGCCAACACCAATTACGACATGGTCGTTGTCGATGTGGTTCATCGCAGTGCCGAATTGCTGGTCAAGGCCGATATCGCCAAGCTGAAATACAAGAAGCTGGGGCCGCGCCGGCTGGTCTTCGCCGTCATGCCCATCGGGCGGGCTTATGATTGGCGCTGGTATTGGATGAAAGATTGGGATGTGGGCAATCCCGCCTTCATCTTCGCCCATGACGAGACGCCCGGCACCTTCGTGATTGATGCCGGTAGCGGTGAATGGCGCGGCGTATTGGGGAAGTATCTGGCCGGTATCATGGATCTGGGCTTCGATGGCGTGATGTTCGACGATGTCGGCACCTATCTATGGTTTGAAGACCTGATGCCGTTGGGCCGGTGAGCGATCCATGCTGAACAATCCGCGCAGTTATGAAGAGGCGTGTCGGACATTCCGTTGGCGGATTCCCGATCGCTATAATCTGGCCTTTGACGTTTGCGACCGTCAGACCATGGCCGGAGCCGATGGTCATCGCACCGCCTTGATCGTCGAGACCGCGGCTGGAGAGGCGGAGCGTTATACCTTTCATGTGCTGCGGCTGCTGGCCAATCGGTTGGCCAATGTGCTGGAGGCGCATGGGGTACTCCCCGGCGATCGCGTCGCCATGGCCTTGCCCGCCGGTCTGGAAGCCGCCATCACCTTGCTGGCGGTGACCCGTATGGGCGCTATCTTGGTCCCCATCCCCATGGAGCTGGGGGCCGAGCCCCTGGGCTGGCGGTTGGCCGATAGCGGATCTCGGGTGGTCGTGATCGATCCGGCGGCTTTGCCCGTCCTGGACGAGATCCGTCAGACTTTGCCCAGCTTGGAATTGGCTCTGGTTCCGAATGTCATTGTTTCCGGGACCACGGAATTATGGGCAGTCCTGGAAAAGGCTTCGGATTCCTTCGCTCCATTGGTCACGCCTTCAAGCCATCCCGCCTTTATTTTTTATCCCGCCGATGGCTGTGGTAAGCCGCCGGGGGCGGTTCTACCCCATCGGGCCATGGCAGGCGGTTTGCCAGCAGTGGAAATGTCCCTGGGATTTTTCCCCCAGTTCGGCGATGTGATGTGGACCTCGGCCGATTGGATGAGCGGCGAAGCCTTGTTTCGCGCGATTTTACCCGCTTGGCACCATGGGGTGCCGGTGGTGGCCAGTCCCGGACCATTCGCCCCCACTCGGGCTTTGGAGACCATGTCACGTCAAGGGGTGCGCACAGCCTATCTGCCGCCCTCTCATCTGGCGCGTTTGTGCGATGCCGCCGCCAATTCCCCTCATGCCATGCCCCGAGCCCTGGCCAGTGGGCCGGAGCCCTTAGACCAGGAGATGCACGAACGGGTCATGAAAGCATTCGGCATTCATGCCAATGAAGCTTGGGGCGTTCTAGAAACTGGACCGGTTTCCGCCAATCTGGCGGGATTGATGGAATTGCGGCCGCCATCGCCAGGTCGGGCGGCACCGGGGCTGACCCTTGATGCTACGGATGAGCGCGGTCGGGTCCTTAAGGCGGGCGAGCGCGGTATCTTGGCGGTATCGCCCAATGCGCCGGGCAGTTTTCTCGGCTATTGGGGCGACCGGGTGGAGGGGTCTGCCCGTCGAATGGCGGGGTGGCTGTTGACCGGGCAACTGGGGATTCGGGATCTGGACAATTACATCTGGCCGGAGCCACTTTCGTTGCGAGACGGAGTGGTGATGGCTGGAGAGGTTCGGGTCCGTCTCGACGAGGTGGAAGCCGCCTTGGCGAGTCATCCCGATGTGGATGGAGCCGGGGTGGTGGATTTGTCCAACGGCGAAATCTGGGCCTTTGTGGTTCCCAAAGGAACGCCTTCCCCCGATCTGGTGGCTCGGCTTAAAGCATGGGTCCGATTGCGGCGTGGTGCGGCCGAAATCCCCCACCGCTTTGAGCTGGTGGAATCCTTGCCGTTGACGGTGGATGGCAGCGTGCTGCGGGACGAGTTGCGCACTCGACCGCTGAAATTGGACGCTCCCAGCAGCGATGATCGTTGGGCTTATCAACGAAAATGAAACTATTCCGCTGATAAGCTACCCCATAATTCGGGGGGGGGGAGCCATGGCTCGGGGTGACGCGGATATTGTTCTCGACGAGAACCAACAGCATACCTTTGACGAAATGTGTTTCGTCATTGATGCTCTTGATGACGGAATTTCCTTGATGAATCGGGCTCAGGATTTCGTCAATCTATTGTTGCGCCGGGGCGAGGA
>JAYTWE010000317.1:0-3241 GCA_043744055.1 Magnetospirillum sp. | reverse complement strand
GGTATTGATCTTGTGGACGGTTTTCTGGGTGTCGGACAGTCATCCGTCCTTTTCGGCCCAGCCAACTCCAGCAAGACGTTTCTTGGTCTCAGCCTTGGCTTTCATGTTGCTTCCGGACAACCGTGGTTTGGTCGTCAGGTCGAAACCGGTGGTGTGATTTACATCGCTGCCGAGGGTAGCTTCGGCATCAGCAATCGGATCGAGGCCTTCCGCAGATACCATGGCATGGAACCTGACGTGGCGTTGCCCTTTGCCATCATCCCCAGCAGCATCAACTTATGCTGCCCGCCAAATGATACCGAGGCCTTGATTTCCACCATCAAGGACGCAACCGCCGAAATTAATGGTCCGGTGAGGCTGGTCGTTATCGACACGCTTTCCCGCGCCTTGGCGGGCGGCAACGAAAACAGCAGCGACGATATGGGAGCGATCGTTGCCAATGCCGACAGAATCCGTGAGGAAACAGGTGCCCACGTGATGTTCATCCACCACAGTGGCAAGGATGCAGCCCGTGGGGCACGTGGTCACAGCCTTCTGAGGGCCGCAATCGACACCGAAATCGAGGTCATCCGTGACCAAACCAGGGGGATCTCAGTCGCCAGGGTTACCAAGCAACGCGAACTTCCCGTCGAGGATGAACTCACCTACCGTCTGGAGGTCGTCGAACTCGGGACCAACCCACGCGGCAGGCCGGTCACAAGTTGCGTGGTGCTCCCCGTGAATGATGAGATCGCAAGGCCTCGGGCTGGACAGGAGCAAACGCTCCCGGCCAGCATTGAGCGTGCGCTTAACGCATTGGGTCGTTGCATTGCCAAATGCGGCCAGATCGTGGAGGGGGTGCCTGAGATTCCACCTCTTCCGGCTGTAAAGCGGCAGGAATGGCATGAAGAACTGAGGAAGGCTGGTCTCACTGACGAAGATAAACCGGATAGTGAGCGATCCCTGCAGAGCCGTTACCGGAAGGAGCTTGCTGAGCGCGGGATTATTGGGATTTCTGGGGATTTCGTTTGGCTCAATGGGCTGGACGGGACGAAACGAGACGAGACTCCCCCTTTAGGGGGAGTCTCGTCTCGGGTCTCGCTTGCCATGGGGGTGGGGTCCAGTCACTCATTTTCCCAGCTGCAAGCCGCGACGGTACCACAAGCCCCAGATCCGTATGTGCATCACAATCTGCCGCCACCGCCTTCGTATATGCCGCTCCAGGCACAGCTCCATCCGCCTCTGACGCAGTGGACGGGAATCCCGGAGCATGGTGTCTCCCAGAAGCCCATGGCGGCAGACGCTGAAGACGACATCCAACTGTGAATCTAATTGCCCATGCTTCCGCTGCCGTCGCCCGTCTGGGCACCGACAGCGGGACATGGGCAATAAAATTTACAGTTGGATGTGGCTAAGACAAGTTTTCACTACAGAAAAATTCTATTTTTATTAGAAATTATCCATGAAATTCCATATAATATGTTTATATATTATATGGAGGGCGCATTGGACATTGCCGTGGCTTCATTTCAGTTTGACTCTTATAATAAAAATATCACTACCCACTATGTTGACTGGCTCATTGAAGCTATCCGCAAATGCGAAGATCTAGAAGGGCGTTTGCCGGAACTTGTATTATCGGCTGGCTACACGTGTGTTGACCGCACCGGATTGATCGTACTGGAGCGTGAATTCGGCGATAAACAGATAACCCTCGCCGTGGAGATGCTCAATCCGGCCGATGGCCCATTGACCGGCCCGGATTGCCCCACGGACTGCGGTCAGTTCTATCTCGTCGGCAGGGGGCGTGCGGCGCGGCTTGAGCCAAGGCAGCAGTTCAGCTCAACCGGCAATGTTTCAGAAGAGAGAGCTCAAAAGGTAGTTGATGGCCTCGCCCCAAACGGAAGCAGGAGATTTTCTGTTCAATCCAAACAGGTCGGCTGGATCGAGTGCGGCGAGATCAATGTGCTGTGCTGCCAGAATGGCGCCCATAGCAGTGGCGTCCGAGTTCGATACGAAACTCTCGAACAACGCTTTTTCGAGGCGATGACCTCCCTTGATATCGTCCTCAACTCGCAGCACACCCGCATGAGTCGGCTCCACCTGCTCCGGAGAAAGATCGAAGCTCTCTCCACCGGGGCGATCATCCGTGCGCCATCGGGGAGATGCTGGCCGATCTACGTCGGGGCCACGAATTGGGACCACACCCGTCAGCGCCGGTCGCAAAGCAACCTTCAGTGCGTCATGCGCGATGGGCAGCGATTGCCGCCGAGAAGCATCATTGAGGCGGAGAACTATATCCTGTCCACGTTCTCGGTGGACACGCCACAGCGGCCGTTCTGATCCGGCTTCCGTCTACCGGCAACCTTCTTTCACGAAATTCATCCCACCGCACCCCGTTGGTCGCGCTTGCGGTCGTGCGACCGCTTGATTCGGGCGAACCGCCCCCACCACAAGGAGTCCCCCATGAAGAGCGTCAAGTTGAGTGAAATCCTGGCTGCCGTGCGGAATTCGGCGGCGATTCCGACTTTCACCCCCGAGGATACCGGCCTGCCCATGGCGGTGCGCCTATTGACGCGCAATGCCAGTCCTTACGGGCCAAGGCTCGAGGTGTCGCGCGAGCACGGCCAGCAGATGACCAGGAGCAGAATGGTCTGCGTGTCGATATCGGATGACCCCAGAACCGTCGGAGCGGGCTGGCTATCGGGCCAGGACCTCCGATTGGTTCGGGCCTGGATTCTGCTGAATGAGGATGCGCTGCTCGGATATTGGAACCATAGGCTGGCCCCAGACGAGATGATGGCGGCACTCCGGCCGCTCGGAAGACCGAGAGGCCCGAAATGATCGCCTCCTCGCGGTTCTGGGCATCGCACCAAATTCGTAGAACATGCGCAGCCCCACCAGAGTCCAGATCGGATTTGACCGCGCCCGTCTGTCGAAATGCGCGACGATCCGGGAGCCGATTGGGGGTTGGCTTGGGGGTTGGAGTTCTAGGCTCCAAAAGAAAGCGCCTATCTTCAATATGTTAGAAGATAAGCGTGGCGGAGGGGGTGGGATTCGAACCCACGATGAGCTTGCACCCATACCGGTTTTCGAGACCGGCGCATTCGACCACTCTGCCACCCCTCCGCAGGAGCGTGTATCCCCTGGTCGGCGGGGAGGGGCGGAAAATAGCGCAAAGGCCATGGTGAAGCAACCCGCTTTCGGGGCTTGCTCCAATATAGCGGGAAGTCGCGCCACCGTTATCGGGGCGCGATCACCA
>JAYTWE010000316.1:0-3547 GCA_043744055.1 Magnetospirillum sp. | reverse complement strand
CCATCACTTCGCGCATGGACAGGCCTTCGATCAGATCCACATAGTGAGCCACGCCAGCCCGCTCGGTGATGATCGGCAAGGTGTAGGGGTCCCATTCGGCCAGTTTGGTGGTGCGAGCGATCTTCTGCCCCTCGTCCACCATCAGCTTGGCGCCGTAGGGGACGCGGTGACGGGCGCGTTCGCGGTTGTTGTGATCCAACAGCGCCACTTCGCAATTCCGGCTCATGACGATGCTGTGACCCGACGAGTTCACCACCAGATTCCGATTGATAACCTGGACGGTGGAGTCGATAGAAGCCTCGATGCTGGACTGCTCGGCGCCACGCTGGGCCGCACCACCGATATGGAAGGTACGCATGGTCAGCTGGGTTCCGGGCTCGCCGATGGACTGAGCGGCGATGACGCCGACCGCTTCACCCACATTGACGCGGGTTCCACGGGCCAGATCACGACCGTAGCAGCTGCCGCAGACGCCTTCTTCCGAGTCGCAGGTCAAGACCGAGCGGATGATAACCGTTTCGATACCGGCGGCGTCGATGGCTTCGACTTCGGCTTCTTGGATCATCTGAGCGGCCTTGACGAGAACTTCGCCGGTGGCCGGGTTGATGATGTCGCGAGACGCCGAACGACCGAGGATACGCTCGGCCAGCGAGGAGATGACTTCACCGCCTTCGATCACCGGCGAAACGGTCAGGCCGTTGGTGGTGCCGCAATCTTCCTCACAGATGATGGCGTCCTGGGCCACGTCAACGAGACGACGGGTCAGGTAACCGGAATTCGCCGTCTTCAAAGCGGTATCGGCCAGCCCCTTACGGGCACCGTGGGTGGAGTTGAAGTACTCCAGCACGGTCAGGCCTTCCTTGAAGTTGGAGATGATGGGGGTCTCGATGATCTCGCCCGAAGGTTTGGCCATCAGACCGCGCATACCGGCCAGCTGCTTCATCTGAGCGGCGGAACCACGCGCGCCGGAATGGGCCATCATATAGATGGAGTTGATGGGCTTGCCCGGCTTCAGCGAGGAAATCTGCTTCATCATGGCGTCGGCAACGTCGTCGGTGCACTTGGACCAGGCATCGACCACCTTGTTGTACTTTTCGCCCTGAGTAATCAGACCATCTTGGTACTGCTGCTCGTATTCCTTGGCCTTATCCTCGGTCTCACCGACCAGGGTTTCCTTTTCCGGCGGGATGACGAGATCGTCCTTGCCGAAGGAAATGCCAGCCTTGAAGGCGTTGGAGAAGCCCAGACCCATGACGCGATCCGCGAAAATGACCGTCTCTTTCTGACCGCAATGACGATAGACCTCGTCGATCACGTTCTGGATCTCCTTCTTGGTCAGAAGGCGATTGATGAGCGAGAACGGAACATTCTTATTCTTGGGCAGAATTACCGACAGCATCATACGACCGGGCGTGGTGTCCACGATCTGAGTGACCGGAACACCCTGGGAATCAACGGTGTTGAAGCGTGACCGAATCTTGGTATGCAGAGTGACGGTCTTTTCCGCCAGGGCTTCCTCGATCTCGGCCATGTTCGCGAACACCGGCACCCGGTACAAAATCGCCTTTCCAGCCTTGATGGCCTTTTCGGCTTCGTCGGCGGTGGCGGTGGTGAAGGTGGTGCCGGGCTTTTCAACGTTGAACATGCGCAGAGCGCCGCTCTTCAAGCCAGCTTCCAAGGCGTCCTTGCCGGTCACATTGACGCGGCGATGGGCGGTGACGTCACGTCGGGCGATGCGGTCCAGCAGACCGTCAATATCCTTGGTGTCGATCTTGGAATTGGGATCGGTCGGGCAATAGAACAAGACCGAGTTGTTGTCCATGGCGCCTTTCAGCTCGTCGATGCAGCGAATGCGCAACGCCTGACCGGGCTGTTCGTCACGGTCCATGGTGATGTAATAGATGCCCAACACGATATCTTGGGACGGCACGATGATGGGTTTGCCGTTGGCCGGAGACAGAATGTTGTTGGTGGACATCATCAGGACGCGGGCTTCCAACTGCGCTTCCAGCGACAGCGGGACGTGCACGGCCATTTGATCGCCGTCGAAATCGGCGTTGAAGGCGGTGCAGACCAGCGGATGCAGTTGGATGGCCTTGCCTTCGATCAGCACGGGCTCGAAAGCCTGGATGCCGAGGCGATGCAAGGTCGGGGCGCGGTTCAGCATCACGGGATGTTCGCGGATGACTTCTTCCAGGATGTCCCACACTTCGGGACGCTCCTTTTCCACCATGCGCTTGGCCGCCTTGATGGTGGTGGCCATGCCGTAGAGTTCGAGCTTGGAATAGACGAAGGGCTTGAACAGCTCCAACGCCATCTTCTTGGGTAGGCCGCACTGATGCAGCTTCAGCTCGGGACCGACCACGATAACCGAACGGCCGGAATAATCGACGCGCTTACCCAATAGGTTCTGACGGAAGCGACCCTGCTTACCCTTCAGCATATCCGACAGCGACTTCAGCGGACGCTTGTTGGCCCCCGTGATGGCGCGGCCGCGACGGCCGTTGTCGAACAGGGCGTCGACGGCTTCTTGCAGCATACGCTTTTCATTGCGAACGATGATCTCGGGGGCGCGCAGTTCGATCAGCCGCTTCAGACGATTGTTGCGGTTGATGACGCGGCGATAAAGGTCGTTCAGATCGGAGGTGGCGAAACGGCCGCCATCCAGGGGAACCAACGGACGCAGTTCCGGCGGAATCACGGGAATGACTTCCAGAATCATCCATTCCGGGCGTGAGTTGGATTCCATGAAGGCTTCCACCAGCTTCATGCGCTTGACCAGTTTTTTGCGCTTGGCTTCGGAGGTGGTTTCCTTCAAGTCGACCTTCAGCTGGGCCTTTTCGGTCTCCAGGTCGATCACCGTCAGCATGTCGCGGATGGCCTCGGCGCCGATCTTGGCGGTGAAGGCATCTTCGCCATATTCATCGACTGCGCGCATATACTGTTCTTCGGTCAGCAGCTCGCGCAGCTTCATGGGGGTGAGGCCGGGCTCAACCACCACATAATTCTCGAAGTACAAGATCCGCTCCAGATCCTTCAGCGTCATGTCGCACAGCAAACCGATGCGTGACGGCAGGGACTTCAGGAACCAGATATGGGCGACGGGGCTGGCCAGCTCGATATGACCCATGCGCTCGCGCCGGACCTTGGCCAGCGTCACTTCGACGCCGCACTTCTCGCAGATGATGCCGCGATATTTCATGCGCTTGTACTTGCCGCACAAGCATTCGTAATCTTTGATCGGGCCAAAGATGCGGGCGCAGAACAGGCCGTCGCGCTCCGGCTTGAAGGTCCGGTAATTGATGGTCTCGGGCTTCTTGATTTCGCCAAAGGACCACGAGCGAATCCGCTCGGGTGAAGCAATCGAGATACGGATCTGGTCAAACGCCTGGGTGCCGCTCGCCTGACCAAAGATCTTCATAAGTTCGTTCATAGACATGCTCCCGTGTGACCTTTCGGGTGCGGCGGGGGGATATCTCCCCCCCGCCCCGGGTAAAGTGCTTTAGAAGTCGCGCGACGTCAGCTCGACATTGAGACCAAGGGAGCG
>JAYTWE010000315.1:0-6351 GCA_043744055.1 Magnetospirillum sp. | reverse complement strand
CTCATCAAGCCCGACTGAAAGCTTAATGCTGCTCCCGCGTGGAGGTAAACCGCACCGTCTCGAAATCCTGCTGGGCGCGGTTCATCTGCCAGGTATTCCGGGCGAGGTAGACGATTCCGCCGTCGCGATCTTCGGCCATGTTTGACTTATTGGCATCCATGAACCGCTTCATCTCGGCCTCGTCATCGCACGCCACCCAGCGGGCGGTAACGAAAGGCGCTTCTTCGAAGCCCGCCTTGATGTTGTATTCGCTTTCGATGCGGGTGGTCAGAACATCGAACTGCAACGCACCGACCACGCCGACGATCCAGGTAGAGCCGTCCAGGGGCTTGAACACCTGGGACACGCCTTCTTCCGCCAGATCTTCCACCGCCTTACGCAATTGCTTGGCCTTCATGGGATCGTCCAGCCGAACCCGGCGCAGCACTTCCGGCGCGAAGGTGGGAATGCCGAGGAAGTTCAGATCCTCACTCTCCGACAACGTATCGCCGATGCGCAGCTGACCGTGATTGGGAATGCCCATGATATCGCCAGGAAAGGCCTCTTCCGCCAGTTCCCGGTCCCGCGCCAGGAAAAACACCGGATTGACCAGAGCCATCATCTTGCCTGATCGCACATGTTTCAGCTTCATGCCGCGCTTGAACTGGCCCGAGCAGATACGGAAAAAGGCGATACGGTCACGATGATTGGGGTCCATATTGGCCTGGACCTTGAAGACGAAGCCGGTGACCTTGGTCTCGTCCGGCTCGACCAGTCTGGTCTTGGTCTTGCGTGCCAGGGGGGGGGGCGAAAGACGGCCGACGCCGCGCAGCAATTCCGCGACACCGAAGGTCTTCAAGGCGGAGCCAAAGAAAACCGGAGTCAGGTGACCGGCACGGAAAGACTCCAGATCGAATTCCGGGTAACCGGCGCGCACCAGCTCCACTTCTTCCCGCAGCCGCTCGGCGGCGGCCTTGCCCACCGCCTCGTCCAGCTTGGGCGAGTCCAGCGTCGCATCCACGGAGTATTCAGCGATGTGATCGCCCCGACCGGGATCGAATAAGATCACCCGGTCGCGAGTCAGATCGTAAACGCCCTTCAGATCGCGCCCCATGCCGATGGGCCAGGTGACCGGCGAGACGTCCAGCGCCAGGGTCTTTTCCACCTCGTCCAACAGGTCCAAGGTCTCGCGGCCTTCACGGTCCACCTTGTTGATGAAGGTGATGATGGGCACATCGCGCAAACGACAGACCTCAAACAGCTTCAAGGTCTGAGTCTCGATACCCTTGGCGGCGTCCAGCACCATGATGGCCGAATCCACCGCCGTCAAAGTGCGGTAGGTATCTTCGGAAAAGTCTTCATGGCCGGGCGTATCCAGCAGATTGAAGGTCAAGCCTTCATGCTCGAACGTCATCACCGAGGCAGAGACGGAAATGCCGCGCTCTTTCTCGATGGCCATCCAATCGGAACGGGTGCGGCGCTGTTCGCCACGGGCACGCACGGCGCCAGCCAACTGGATCGCTCCGCCGAACAACAACAGCTTTTCGGTCAGCGTGGTCTTGCCAGCATCGGGATGCGAGATGATCGCGAAGGTGCGCCGAAGCGCCAGGGAATCGGTGAGTGTGCTCATACCTTGGGTTTTCGTCGGAACTGATGCAAGAATCAAGGCCTAAAGACTTTGCACGTCGCGGGCACCATGCAGAACGCGGATGACCTCGATTCTTTTTGGTGCAATGCTGAAAAAACACGCCGCTCCAGTTACGGTGACACCCTATGGCTTTGCAGTTTCTAAATCTGTGGCGTCGTTCGTAGGCCCCCCTGGGCGACTGATACGCGACAGAAAGATTGAGGGCCAATATTTAACATGCAAATCCAACTGGACCCTAAATTGGCCGCACGCCTTTATACCGCTGCCCGCCTGTTAAAGCGCGACCCGGCTGAATGTGCGCTGTCCGCCATCCAGGCTTTCGTCACGGACTGCGAGGACTCCTTCGCCCAAGCCGCCCGGTTTGGCGATGGCATCGCCCGGATTCCCGATGACGGCTTCATGGATTGATATGCTTGGAGCGGCAGGAGCGATTTGCTAGTGTGCCCTCGAATTGAAAGATAGGGGGGCAAAGCGTGGAAGCTTCAGGGGTCAACGTGGATTTAAGGGCCAAAGCCGATTGGGTCTGGCGCCAAACCCTGGAAGTCTACCGGCGGGCACCGGAAGTCCGCTTGGCATCGTCGCTGTCACCCATCGAAATTTTCGTCTCGCTCTATTACGGCGGTCTGCTTCGCTTCGACCCCCAGTTGCCCTACAAGGAAGATCGTGACCGCTGCATCATCAGCAAGGGCCATGGCTCTATCTGCATGTACCCGATCCTGGCCGATCTGGGCTTCTTCCCGACCGAGGAGCTGGAGCGGGTCTGTCAGACTGGCAGCTTCCTGGGCGGCATCCCCGATCCGGTCATTCCCGGCTATGAAACGGTCAACGGCTCTCTGGGCCACGGATTGGGCGTGGCCAGCGGCATGGCGCTGGGCCTCAAAGTCAAGAACATGCCGCAAGACGTCTTCGTGGTCACGGGGGACGGCGAGCTTCACGAAGGCGCCAACTGGGAAGCCATCATGTTCGCCGCCCAGAACCGGTTGGACAACCTGACCCTGATCGTCGACAACAATCGCATCTGTATGCTGGGCTTCACCGACGAGATCAATTCGCTGGGCAAGCTTCCCGAGCGCCTGGGCAGTTTCGGATGGGACTGCCTGGAGGTTGACGGTCATGACGTCATGGCAGTGCATGAGGCGCTATCGCATCTGAAGAAAACCCGAGGCGGACGGCCCAAGGCGCTGGTGGCCCATACCATCAAGGGCCGGGGCGTCCCCGGTCTGGAGAACGCCCCGTTGTCGCATGTGATGTCGCCCAAGATCGACCTTATCGACACCCTGCTTCAGGAAACCCGTCCATGACCGCCCCCCGCCCAAGGGCCATGCGCGACGCCCTGCTGGAACGCGTCTGGCAAGGTATGGCGGAGGACGAACGCCTGATTTTCGTCGCCGCCGATTTCGGCGCCCCCACCCTGGACCGCATCCGGGACGATTTCCCAAACCGTTTCATCAATGTGGGCATCGCCGAACAGAATTTGATCAACATTTCCGCTGGTCTGGCGCTGGAGGGGTTCAAGGTTTTCGCCTATGCCATCGCCCCCTTTATCACCATGCGTTGCTTTGAGCAGTGCCGCACCAATCTGGCCCTGCTGTCCACGGTGCGGCCCATGAACGTCACCCTGGTGGGAGTGGGGGCTGGCTATAGCTATGTGGTGTCGGGACCGACCCACCAATGCTACGAGGACATCACCCTGATGCGGACCCTGCCTGGGTTCCAGGTGCTGTCGCCCGCCGACCACGTCACCGCCGGTCAACTCTATGACCGCTGCGCCGGTCGGACGGGGCTGAAATATCTGCGCTTCGACGCTCAGAATCTGCCGGTCCTCTATGGTGAGGCCGCCCCCGACCTGGACAGAGGCTTCACCCTACTGCAAGACGGGACCGACGCCACCATGGTGGCCACCGGCTATATGGTGCATACCGCCCTGAAAGTGGCGGAACGGCTTGCTCAAGACCAAATCCACCTCGCCGTCATCGACCTGTTCGACCTGACCAGCTTCGACCAACAGGCGCTGGCCGCACAGCTCGCATCCAGGCCAAAGCTGATCAGCTTGGAAGAAGGCTTCAGCGGTCGGGGTGGCGTGGATTCTCTACTGCGCGATCTGTTGAGCCGACACGGGCAGGAACGTCCGACTCTAGGCATCGGGGTGGAACCGGCCTATCGTTTCGAGCTGGGCGACCGCGCCACCTTGCACGAGCAGGTAGGGATCGGTCCGATGGTGGCCGAAGCGAGAATGCGCGCCTTCCTCAAGTGACCGTAACGACCCTAAAATGCAGGATTGTTTGACTTATGTTTTATGAACTCGCCGCCCCGACCTGGGGCCAGGAAGAAGCCGCCGCCGCCAAGCGCGTCATCGATTCCGGTTTCTTCACCATGGGTGCCGAGGTCAAGGCATTCGAAGAAGAATTCGCCGCCTATCACGGCGTCAAACATGGGATCATGGTCAATTCCGGCTCCTCCGCCAATCTGATCGCCGTGGCGGCGCTGGCCTACAAGGCTGATCGCCCGCTTCAACGCGGCGACGAGGTCATCGTGCCGGTGATCTCGTGGGCCACCACCTATCATCCGCTCCAGCAATACGGGTTGAAGTTGCGCTTCGTGGATGTGGATCTCCAGACTCTCAACATCGACGTGACCCAGCTGGAACAGGCATTAACGCCCAAGACCAAGGCCATCGTCGCCGTGTCCATCCTGGGCAATCCGGCGGCCATGGACGTCTTGCGCGCCTTTGCCGATAAGCACGGGCTTTACCTGCTGGAAGACAATTGCGAAAGCATGGATGCCGAGTTGAACGGCAAGAAATGCGGCACATTCGGCCATCTCAATACGTTCAGCTTTTTCTTCTCACACCACATCTCCACCATGGAAGGCGGCATCATCCTCACCGATGACACCGAACTGGCCCATCTGTGCCGGTCCTTGCGCGCCCATGGCTGGACCCGCGATCTGCCCCATGACAGCCCGGTCTTCCAGAAGAAGGGCAACGACTTTTTCGAGGCCTATCGGTTCGTGCTGCCCGGCTACAACGTGCGGCCGCTGGAAATCGAGGCCGCCATCGGCCGCGAGCAGATCAAGAAGCTGCCGGGCTTCACCGCGCAGCGCCGCAAGAATCTGGCCCTGTTCCAAAAGCTGTTCGGCAGTGATGACCGCTTTATCATCCAGCGCGAGAACGGCAAAAGCTCGGCCTTCTCGTTCACCATCATCTTGAACCCGGCCAAGCAAATCGACCGCAACGCGGTCTTCGCCGCCCTTCGAGACGCTGATATCGGCTATCGCATCATTACCGGCGGCAATTTCCTGCGCCACGACGTGATCAAGTATTACGATTACGATGTGGTCGGCGGCGCGGTTCCCAATGCGGATATCGCCCATGACCATGGCTTCTTCGTCGGCAACCACCCGTTCGACCTGACAGCGCAGATTACCCGTCTGCGCGAAGTTTTGGACGCGGTCTGCCGGTAAAGAAAAGAATCGAGACACCGATGAACACAGATTCCCGCTTAAGCGGGACACAGATAAGAAAATATCTGAGTTTATCTGTGTTCATCTGTGTCAAATGTCTCTGATATGCGCCGCCAGACCGGCGTTTTTGGATTGGAAGAAAGGGAAAACTCGCCATGACCTACAATATTCTGGTGACCGGCGGCGCGGGCTATCTCGGCTCCATCATGGTTCCCGAGCTGCTGGCGGCGGGACATAAGGTCACGGTGCTGGACAATTTCATGTTCAAGCAGCACTCGCTGGGCCATTGCTGATCCAACCCCAACTTCTCGGTGGTGAAGGGCGATTGCCGTGACGAGGCCCTGATGAAAGGCCTGATCGTCGACAAGGACCTGGTCATTCCGCTGGCCGCCCTGGTGGGGGCGCCGCTGTGCTCCATGGACCCGATCGGAGCCACCACCACCAATCTCGACGCCCAGAAGATGCTGTTCAAGATTTTGTCGCCCAGCCAGCGGGTGCTGATGCCCATCACCAATTCCGGCTATGGCGTCGGCGAAAAGGGCAAGTTCTGCACCGAGGAAACTCCGCTGCGCCCCTTGTCGCTTTACGGCATCCACAAAGTGGAAGTGGAGCAGGCGCTGATGGAACGCGGCAACGCCGTCAGCTTCCGTCTTGCCACCGTGTTCGGCATGGCGCCGCGCATGCGTATCGACCTGCTGGTCAACGACTTCGTCTACCGCGCCGTCACCGACCGTGCGGTGGTGCTGTTCGAGCCCCACTTCAAGCGCAATTACATCCATGTGCGCGACGTATCACGCGCTTTCCAGCATGGCATCGCAAACTTCGACAGGTTGAAAGGGCAGATCTACAACGTCGGTCTGTCGGAAGCGAATGTGTCGAAATGGGAACTGTGCGAGCACATCAAGAAGCAGATCCCCGGCTTCACCTTCATCGAGGCGGCAGTGGGCAAAGACCCGGACCAGCGCAATTACATCGTGTCGAATGCAAAGCTCGAGGCTACCGGATACAAGACCTCCGTGACACTGGCGCAAGGCATTACCGAACTGATCAAGGGGTTCACCATGATCAAGAACAGTCGCTACGGCAATGTTTAAATCTCTGCGATTTGAAGGATGCGCGTTGCGACTTCGTTTACCGGGCCGTCTACGACCGCTTCATCGTCCTGTTCGAAAGCCACTTCAAGCGCAACTACATCCATGTGCGCGATATCTCCCGCGCTTTCCAGCACGGCATCGCCAACATCGACAAAATGAAAGGTCAGA
>JAYTWE010000314.1:0-4191 GCA_043744055.1 Magnetospirillum sp. | reverse complement strand
ATCGGCCAGGCTTTCCAGGGGATTGTCGGGATCGTGGCGGAAGCCCCTGTCGTAGAGACCGCCCACCTTGGTGTAGGAGGAGGCAACGACGATGGCGCCTTCGTCATAGAACATCTTCCAGAATTCACGGAAGTTGGTCCAGTTGGGCGGGCCTTCCACAACCAGGCGGTACTTCTGGTCGTTGAAATAGGTGCCTTCGGGGGTCAGCGGACCTTGGTGGTTCTCGATGCGGCCCTGAACTTCGGCGCGCAGCATCTTGTAGTACTCGACCGCATCTTCGGTGCCGCGGAAAGCGGTGAAGATCGGGCCGATATAGTAGACGCCGCCGAAATAAGCGTCGATGGGAGAGATCGGCTGCTTGCCCTGCTCCAGGCACCACACCAGATCGTCTTCGGCCTTGGCCGACGCCCGCAGATACTGGCGCAGACGGTCGATATCGAACTTCACGCCAGAGACCTGCTCCAGGCCCGGAATGACCACTTCTTTCAGCTGCTTGACGATGTAGTCGCGCATGTTCTGGGTGGAATGGCCGTCGCCCTCATAGGGGACGTGCAGCATCAGGGTCGGGCACTTGTACTCTTCACGCAGCAGCTCGAACCACTTCATGAAGGTGTAGCAACCGGTGTAGCTGAGCATCAGCACATCGGGGTTGGGGTAGGGCTTGCCGTTGGGGGCGATGTTGCCCTTGGACATCTGGCCGATATCGCACTTCACATAGGTGCAGACATCCTCGGAATGGCCGGACTTCTCGGCTTCCATGATGTAGCCGCCTGAAGCCTTGCGCATGCCCGCCTGAATGGCGTTGATCTCGGGCAGGTTGTTGACGATGTCGAAACACATCAGCAATTCGTTCAGATTGCCGGGAACGAAGGTGGAGGACACCTTGCGGCCGGTTTCGTTCTTAGAGGTGATCGCGTCGTAGTTCCGCGCGATCATCTTCTTCTGCATCTCCATGGATGCTTCTTTGATGGCTTCCTTGCTCATGATGTCAGCTCCACAGCTTGATGGAATCGGCGAAGGTGCCAGCCTGCTCGCGGATCGGCTGCATCTGGCCCGAGTTTTCGGCGTATTTGAAGGCGATGTAGGGAATGCCAGCCTTGGAGATGGCATCGCAAATCATCGGACGGTCCAGCAGGGCGGGATCGCAGAAGCTGGGGGTCGCATAGATCACGCCCTCGGCCCCGCAAGCCTTGATGGCGTCCACGTGGAACTTGCCCTTCTCCTTACCGTCGGGCACGTATTTGCACGAGGTCTCGACCGAGTTTTCGAGATAGGTCATGGCCAGGGCCTCCAACGGATCGCCGTCGGTGGGGACATCGACCATGAGGAAGCGGTTGTTCAGCGAGTAGTCGTCATCGACCACATAGCAGCCAGCCATCTCGATCGACTTGATCAGATTGAGCGGCGGCTGTTCACAGAACGAGCCGTAGATGGAGATACGAACATTGTCGCGCTTCGGGCGATCCTCAAGGGTGGCGGCAGCCATGTATTCCTTGAGCAGAGCGCTATGCTCCGCCACGTCCATCATCAAGCCAGCCCGCATCAGCAGGTAGACTTCCGAGGCCGAGGCCTTCCAAGGCTCCTTGGCGCGGAAGGCGTAGACTTCACGCACCAGGCGGCGGTTCTCGTTATAGAGCTTGGTCGAACGACGGATATCGTCATCGCTGATCTTGCGCCCGGTCAGGTGCTCCAGACCCTCGCGCAGTTCCTTCAGCTCCTGGATGTAATAGGTGCCGCCGATGGACTTGTCGTAGTTCTGGGGGGTGTCGAAGAACTTGCTCCACACGTTGGGGAACATGATCTTCCACATACCCGACAGGTTGCGGATCACGTCGCAGACGAAGGGGAAGATCATGCCGTCAACGAAGTCGAGACGGTTGGTCACGCCCAGCTCGATGGTCGACCGCGGAATGCGGCAGATATAGCTCTGATAGTAAGCGTCGCCGTGGATGACTTCCATCTGATCGCCACCGCCGAAGATCCCCAGCGGCAGACAACCGGCGGCATGGATAATTTCCAGCGGAGAGTAAACAGGCAGGAAGCCAATGACCTTACGGCCTTCCTTGGCGGCTTTCCACTTGCGGGCATAATTAAAGCTCAGGTCTTCGTACATCTCTTGGCAAACGGCCACGATGTCGGCGACTGTCCTATTCTTTCCAGACATCCTATCGGTCCTCCCAAAGTGCCGCTCTCTTTTCGACGAAAGCGTTTAATCCCTCGACTGCGTCGTGGGTGGCCATTAGGCCGTTGAGGTAAAGGTCTTCGACTTGGGCGAGCTTGGCTTTGACCCGCTCGTTCATGCCGAGACGGGCGGCCTTGACCGCGAAGCGCAATGAAGACGCAGAGTGCTTGGCCGGTCCTGCGTCAAACCAAGCCAGAGCCGCGGCTTCTGGTTCGTCCGTCACCGCATTGGCGATGCCAAGGCGGTGGGCTTCCTCGCCGGTGATGCTGCGACCGGAGTAGAGAAGGTCTTCCGCCGCCACCCGAGGCATACGCTCGGGCAGCAGGCAAGACGCCGCCGGGGCGAAGACGCCCAGAACGATTTCAGGCTGCCCCAGCTTCGCGTCGGGAGAGACGAACATCATGTGACCCGCCAGGGCGACTTCCAGTCCGCCGCCTAAGCATTGGCCCCGCACCGATACCAAGATCGGAACGGGATACTCCACCATGGTCAGGATCAGCGCGTGCAGACCCTTCAGCATGGCGGCGCATTGGTCGGGCATGTGCTCGGGAACCGAAGCGCCGAAGCTGAAATGCGGCCCTTCATGGTCGATGAGCACCGCCTTGACGTGATGGTTGCCGCTGCCTTCGGTCAAAGCCTTGGACAGGGCGGCGATCATCTCGGCATCGACGATATTGGCCTTGGGGCGCGACAGCCGCAGCCGAAGCAGCTTGCCGTCGCGATCCAGCCACACTTTGAGTGCGGAATCGGCCATGTCAGCCTGCCTTCTTGGGGATCAGGGACTCGATCAGCTCGTCGGTCCAAGGAGCACCCTTGGCCAGGGCCTGACGCAGGGCGACGAAGTCGATCTCGCGCTCGTCCTTGGGGCCTTCATTGAACGCACGGAAGCCGGTACGGGCCTCGGTCATCATGTTCAGGCCCAGCCAGTCGCGGCTGTTTTCCTTGTTGGCGTTCCAGGCGTTCAGCTTGGGCTTGCGCAGCTCTTGGATGGTCTTGGTGAAGCAGTCCGGGAAGGTCATCAAGATCTTGGCGCAGATTTCCTCGACCTTGGCGTCCAGCAGGGACAGGTCGATTTCGCCCTTCTTCAAGATTTCCTTGCCCGCGGCCAGCTCGGCTCCGGTCTTGGATTCGCCGTGGATGATGCGGCCGAACTCGTCGAGATAACGGTCGGTGATGACCAGGGGATTGGGGACGAACTTGCCGTCCACCTTCAGGGCCGGGACCACATCCATGATGATGCCGGTGCGATAGGCCTTATGAGCGGACCAGGGCTCGCAGAGGGAGCCGGAGACCATGGCCTGTTCGCAGCCGATCATGACCGGCAGGAAGTCGGTGGCGCCGCCGATGGGGGCGGAACCGTGCTTGGGGCCAGCTTGGCCGAACTTAGCCAAGTCTTGGGCGACCGAGAAGTCGGCGGCCATGCCGATTTCCTGACCGCCGCCGATGCGCATGCCGTTGACGCGGCAGATCACCGGCTTGTCGCAGCCCAGAATGGCGGACACCATGTCGTTGAACAGACGCATATACTGCCGGTATTCCTGCGGATTACCGGCATAGTATTCGGCGTATTCCTTGGTGTTGCCGCCGGTGCAGAAGGCCTTGTCTCCCGCGCCGGTGAACACGACGGAGGAAACGTCGCGGGCGGTGGAGGCGTCGTTGAACGCCATGATGACGCCCTTCACCATGTCGGTGGTGTAGGAATTGTACTGCTTCTGGTTGTCCAGCGTGATCCAGGCGTTGTACAGGCCCTCGGCAATTGTGCCGTCGGGGCGCTTGGCCGGGCGCTTTTCGTAGATGACGCCGGGCACGACCTCGATGCGGACCAGATTATGGTCGTTGAGGTGGCCGGGCGCGGTCCGATCGACGATAGCGGCGGTTTCCTTTTTCATGACGTCGGTTCTCCCTCTCTCGTTTTGATTTTCAGACGCCGGGACGCAGAACGGCGCGGCGTGACATCTTGTGGTCGTGCACGGCGGCGAAGGTCTCGTTGATGGAGTCCAGCGGCCGGC
>JAYTWE010000313.1:0-4702 GCA_043744055.1 Magnetospirillum sp. | reverse complement strand
CGAGGCGGCGCTCTGGCAGCCACGTTTCGCCCATTTGCCGCGCCCCTGGGTCGCGGTGATCGTCGGCGGTGCGACCCGGCGCAGGCCGTTTCCGGTGGAGATGGCGACCGAACTGGGGGCGCGGGTGGCCGAGTTGGCCAAGCAATCCGGCGGTTCGGTGCTGCTGACCACCAGCCGCCGCACCGGAGCCGAGCAGGAGAAGGCTTTGGCCGAAGCGTTGCCCGAGCCGCGCTGGCTGCACCTGTACGGCCAAGGCGGCGACAATCCTTATTTCGGCTTTCTGGCCCTGGCCGACGCCATCGTGGTTACCGGCGATTCGGTCAGCATGTGCTGCGAGGCCTGTGCCGCCCCGGCGCCGGTCTTCATCTGGGCTCCCCAGGGCTGGGTGGCGGCGAAGCACGCCCGCTTGCACGACAGTCTTTATGGGTTGGGCGTGGCCCGTCCCCTGGATCAGGCCGGAACAGTGGAGGCCTGGGAGCGTCCCCGGCTGGATGCCGCCAAAGATATTGCCCGCGTTATTCGGGAGCGTATGGGGTTATGAAAAGTCTTTTCGTCGCTTTGTTGTGTTTGACGGCGAGTGCGGTCGAGGCCGGGTCGGCGGATCAGCGCTTCCAAAAGGAATTGCATGGTATCAAGGGGCCGCAAGACCAGCGGGTCCGCGTCTCGGCCACGGAATTCCCCTGGAGCGCGGTCGGGCGCTTGAATAACGGTCAGGGCGGTCATTGCAGTGGAACCTTGATCGGCCCGGCTCTGGTGGCGACGGCGGCCCATTGCCTGTGGAATAACCGGACTCAACGCTCTATGCCGGTGACGGCCTTTACCTTTGTTGCCGGCTTTGACCGGGGAGAGTATCTGCGCGCCTCCAAGATCAAGGCGCTGCACCCTGCTCCCAATTGGATCTTCACCGCCGAGCACCAAAGTTTGGCGACCCGCGCCGATGATTGGGCCTTGCTGGAATTGGAAGAACCCGTGGGTGATGATATCGGCTGGGTCGCCATGGCCGAGCCCAGACCCGGCATGACCGTGGCCGTCGCGGGTTATGGCAAGGACAAGGCTTTCGTGCCGCTGGCCCATCTGGGATGCCACCTCACCGAACAACCCATGGCGGGGGTTCTGTATCACGATTGCGATGCGGTTCAGGGCGAGTCCGGCGGGCCGGTTTTCGCCTGGGTCGGCGGTCAGCTGCGCTTGGTGGCCATCAATGTGGCGGTCATACCGTCCAAGGGAGAGCTTGGCGTGGCGGCCAGCGTAACTCCGGTGATGGCGGCGGCGGTGCGGTTGGGCTCTGCCGTCTCGACCAAGGCCGGGCCGTTGTCGAAGCCGTCCGAGTTGGATGTAAAGGCGGCTCTAACTCGCTGATCCGGCCAGAGCTGCTCGATTGCGACCGCTTGATTTTGCCTGATAGAGGGCGGCATCGGCCGCTGCGATCAAGTCTTTAACCGGAGCTTCAAGTCTTAATGAAGTCACGCCCAGGCTGATGGTGACGACGGCGGACGTATCGGAAGCGACATGGGGTAGGCCCAGGCCTACCACGGCGGTACGCATTTTCTCCGCCAGTTTACAGGCGTTTTCTGCGTCGCATGACGGCACGATGACGACAAATTCCTCGCCGCCATAACGGGCAACCATCTCGCCAGGGCGGTTGATGCAGTGTGCCAAGGCAGTGGCGACCGCACGCAGACAGTCATCACCGGCCTGATGGCCGTAATGATCGTTGAACCGTTTGAAATGGTCCACGTCGATCAGCACGAGCGAAAGCGGAATCTTGGTGCGGCATGCGCGTCGCCACTCTTCCTCCAGCGCGGCATCGAAAGCCCGGCGGTTGGAAATTCCGGTCAATCCGTCGATCATGGCAAGACGGTGAAGCTGATCGGTTCTTTGTTTCAGCGTCAGGTGAGTCTTAACCCGCGCTTTGACGATGGGAGGGCTGGGAGGCTTGGTGATGAAGTCCACGGCACCAAGGCCGAGCGCTCGCATTTCGCTTTCGATGGAGGTGTGGGCGGTAACGAACAAGATGGGAAGATCGGCAAAAATGGGATCGCGTTTGATGGTCTCGCAGACCTCGTATCCCGACATTCCCGCCATCTCGGCGTCCAGCAGAACCAGATCGGGTTGACGGTCATGGATCATGGACAGCGCATCGTTGCCGTTGGTGGCGAAGATGATGTCTCCGACTCCTTGAAGAATTTGACTCAGCAGCCGGATTGTTCCGGGTTCATCGTCAACGATCAAAATCAGAGCTGGGGTATCAGCTTGCGGCATCGGCCGTTTCTTTCAGCCAGCGGCGCAAAGCGATGGCGGCATCTTCGAATTTCAGGGCCTCCATGGCGGGGATGGTTGCCGCGATAACCTCTTCCGGCAGACCGGTACGCAGGCGTTCGAATAAATCGAGCGCCTCCATATTGCGGTCATCCAGGGCTTTCATCAATTCGTCCAACTGGGCCTCGGTCGCCTCTTGCCGAGGTGCTGCGGGGGATTTGGGATTCGGCATGGCGAGAATGGGGCGGATGGCCGCCACCAATTGATTCAGGGCGGCTTCGACCTGGCGCAGGGCGTCTGGAATGATGTCCGTCTTGCCGTCCTTGATGGCGGCTTCCGCCAAGGAGGTCAATTCCCCAGCCTTGACCGCCGCCACATTGCCCAAGACACCGCGCAGCGTATGCAGCCGCCGGGCTGCGTCTTCAGGATTCCCCGCATCCAGGTCGGCGCGAATGCGAGAGGGTTCATCGGCGAATTGCTCCACCACTCGGCTCAGTAATGAGTGGAAGAGCACCATGTCGTCGCCCAGCCGTAATTGGGCTTGCCGGGTCTCAATACCGGGAATGACGGGGAAAGCACCGGTGGAAGCCGGGGGGGGAAGCATGTTCATCGGCTCGGTCGAGAGCGCGGAGATCGCGTGGCGATGGATCGATTGAACCATCAAATCCACATCGAAGGGTTTGGCGATAAAGTCATTCATGCCAACCGTCTGGGCCTTGGCCCTTTCGCTGGTCAAGGCCCCGGCGGATAGGGCGATGATGGGCAATTCCGTCAGGCCAAGGTCTTGGCGGATTCGGGTGGTGGCCTCATAGCCGTCCATACCGGGCATCTGGATATCCATCAGCACCGCGCTGAATCCTGTGGGGTATTTGGCGAGAATATCCAAGGATTCCTGGCCGTCCGATGCCAAGGTAACGGTGGCGCCTTCCAATTCCAGCACTCGGCGCGCCACATCTTGGTTGATGGAATTGTCCTCCACCACAAGCAGGTTCATTCCCATCAGGCGGGGGCCTGCCTCTGTTCGTGCGGGACTATTGGGGAGGAAGCCCGCTTGGCCGCTCCGGGCCGCGCGGGCATCGGCCACCGCATTGAACAAAGACGATCCGGTGATGGGCTTAATCAGAATCGCATCCACATTCTCGGCCCCCGGAGTGTGCAGCAGATCCTCGCGGTTTCCGGCGGTGACCATGATGACGATGGGGGCGGATTTCAGCCCGGAGATGCTCCTGATGGTGCGGCTGACGGCGATTCCGTCCATGTGGGGCATCTTCCAGTCCAAGATCAGGACGTCGAAGGGATCGTTGCTGCGCAGACGGTCTTGCGCCCGCGTTACCGCGTCTCGCCCGGACTCCACCGCTTCCGGGTGCCAGCCCAAGGCCTCCGCCGTTTCGCTGATGACCATGCGGGCGATGTCGTGATCGTCGGCAATAAGCACGTCGAGATTGTGCAGGTCGTTGGATTGATCCTCATGGGGGATGGCACGTCCAAGGGGAACGGTAAACCAGAAGGTGCTGCCCCGACCAGGCTCGCTGGCGACGCCGATACGCCCCCCCATCAGTTCCACCAGCCGCTTGCAGATGGCAAGGCCAAGCCCCGACCCGCCATAGCGGCGGGTGGTGGAGCTGTCCGCCTGTGAGAAAGCGTCGAACAGGGTTGGGATCTTATCTTGGGAAATGCCGATTCCGGTATCGCTGACGGTGAAGCGCAGCACGACCTTGTCGGCGGGCTCGCTTTCAAGCTCGACCCGCAGAATGACTTCGCCCGCGGCGGTGAATTTAACCGCATTGCCCACCAGATTGATGAGGATTTGCTGCAATCGCAGCCCATCGCCGATCAGATGAGGTGGAATATGTGGATCGCTGCGGATCAGAAGCTCCAGATCCTTGGTGTCGGCATTGACCGTCATGATGGTGGCGATGGCATCGAGAAGATCGCGGAGCTGGAATTCGACCTCTTCCAGCTCCAACCGCCCGGCCTCGACCTTGGAGAAATCGAGGATGTCGTTGATGATGGAGAGCAGCGAGCGCCCCGAGGTTCGAATCTTGACCGCGAAGTCGTGATGTTCTTGAGGAAGATCGGCGCGTTCCAGCAGGTGCGACAGGCCTAAGATGGCGTTGAGCGGCGTGCGGATTTCATGGCTCATATTGGCCAGGAATTCGCTTTTGGCTCGATTGGCCCGTTCGGCCTCGGCGGTGGCGGCGGCCAGCGCCCGTTCATTGCGGCGGATATCGGTAATATCCCAATTGACCCCGATCATCTTTATGGGCTGGCCGTCGGGACCGCACTCGACTATGGCGGCGGCGTGGATATGGCGAATATCGCCCGAGGGAACCAGAATGCGGAATTCAGTCTCGAATTCCTTTTCTCCTCGGATCGCGGCTTGGATTTCGGCTTCCACCCGCTCGATATCGGCGGGGTGGCATGATGAACGCCAGAGACTGTA
>JAYTWE010000312.1:0-5252 GCA_043744055.1 Magnetospirillum sp. | reverse complement strand
TTGCGCTACCGCAGATACCTGCTTCTTCGCCATGGGGGAATCATGGCATTACACCGCGCCGATGGCAATGCTCAGCCGGATTTTCCTCGCGATTGCAGCATCAGAAGCATCAAACCGACCGTGGCTGATAGCAGCGACCCCAGCAAGACACCAAGGCGAATCGGGTTGTCGTACTCGATTCCCTCGAAGGCCAGGGTGCCAATGAATAAGCTCATGGTGAAGCCGATTCCGGTCAGGACGGCCATGCCATAGAACTGCCGCAAAGAGGCTTCAGCGGGAAAGCTGCCGATTCCCAGTTTGACCGCGCCTAAGGTCATGGCCATGACGCCCAGCTGTTTGCCCAAGAACAGCCCCGCCGCCACACCCAGAGTGATGGGCTCCATCAGGCTGGTGAAGCCCATTCCACCTAAGGGCACTCCGGCATTGGCGAAGGCGAACAGAGGCAAAATGCCGAAAGTGACCCAAGGGTGAAGGCCGTGCTCCATGGCTTTGAGCGGAGAGCCCGACGCTCCATCTTTGCGGCGCAGCGGAATGGAGAAGCCCAAGGCTACTCCGGCCAGGGTGGCGTGAACGCCGGATTCCAAGACACAGGCCCACAGGAAAACGCCCACCACAATGTAAGGAGCAAAGGCGGTAACGCCGGATCGGTTCAAGATGAACAGCACCACCAGGGCGCAGACTGCCAAGATCAGGGCGGGCAGGGACAATTGGGCAGTATAGAACAGGGCGATAATAATGATGGCCCCCAGATCATCCATGATGGCCAGGGCCAGTAGGAATATTCGAAGCGAGGGAGGAACTCTTTTTCCGGCCAAGGCCAGGATACCCACCGCAAAAGCAATATCGGTGGCGGCCGGGATCGCCCAACCCTGAGCCGCATTTCCTTTGCCCCAGGTGAAGGCGAGATAGACCAGGGCGGGGGCGACCATGCCGCCCACTGCGGCGATCAGGGGCAGCGAGGCCTGTTTCAGGCTGGAAAGTTCTCCATCCAGAACCTCGCGTTTGATCTCCAGGCCCACCAGCAGGAAGAATACCGCCATCAGCCCGTCATTGATCCAGTGGTGCAGCGGCTTGGACAGGGCCAGACTCCCCACCTGGATGGAAAGACGGGTTTCCAGCAGATGATCGTAAAGAAGATGCAGGGGCGAATTGGCAAAGATCATGGCCAGGGCCGCTGCCGCCATTAACGCCAGACCACCGGCGGCATCATGGGTGAAAAGTCTTCTGATGCTCCCTATTACCGCCATCGCCAGCCCCATTCATCAAAATTTCAAGAGCACCGTAGCAGCCAAGGCGCTGGTGGTCATCATGAAGGGGAACAGGGTAATCGGGTGAAGGAAAGCATTTCTTCGTATGTCTCGTCATCCCCGCGAAAGCGGGGATCCATGGTGGGGACAAAAGAGAGGTCAGGCCCAAAAACACAGTGGTGGACACATGGATTCCCGCTTTCGCGGGAATGACGGCCTTGTTTGTGGGACGCCTCTCCTTCACCCGATTGCCCTGTGAAGGGCAAAGTTGTGTCTGTACGGGATGAGCCAGCGTTGATAAAGTGCGCCGAATTCCATTTTGGCCGGGCCGGTGGCGCGGCGATCCCCAGCGAAGAAGAGTCCCCAAGGCCATGTTCCTGCTGATGGACAATTACGACAGCTTTACCTACAACCTCTGGCATTACCTGGGTGAGCTGGGGGCCGAGGTGGAGGTGCGGCGCAATGATGCCTTGACCGTGGATCAGGCCATGGCCATGCAGCCCCAGGGTATCGTCATTTCCCCCGGTCCCTGCGATCCTGATCGCGCCGGTATCTGTCTGGACCTTATTCACCGGGCTGCTGGGAAAATCCCGCTCTTCGGGGTTTGCCTCGGCCATCAGGCCATCGGCCAGGCCTTTGGCGGCAAGGTGATCCGGGCGCCGAAGCCCATGCATGGCAAGGTGGACCAGATCAGCCATGACGGAACCGGAGTTTTCACCGGCTTGCCGTCTCCGTTCCAGGCGACCCGGTACCATTCCCTGGTGGTGGAGCGTGAAAGCTTTCCCGACTGTCTGCATCCGTCGGCCTGGACCGCTGATGGTCTCGTGATGGGGCTGGCTCATAAGGAGCTTCCCATCTGGGGGGTGCAGTTCCATCCCGAGAGCATCGAGACCGAGCATGGTCACCAGATGCTCCGTAATTTCCTGACCTTTACCGCGACCCGCACCGGACACGCCGCCTGATGAATGCTCCCGCTCAATCTTCTTCTTCGCCCGCCAGCCTTTCCTTGATGAAAGAGGTGCTGGGGCGCCTTGCCGTGGGGGCGACCTTGTCGGAAGCCCAGGCGGAGGAGGTCTTCGAGGTCATCATGTCCGGCGATGCCACTCCGGCCCAGATCGGCGGCTTGCTCATGGCGTTGCGGGTGCGCGGCGAGACGGTGGAGGAAATCACCGGCGCGGCGCGGATCATGCGGGCCAAGGCCTTGCGGGTAGAGGCGCCGGAAGGCGCTATCGACATCGTCGGGACCGGTGGTGACGGGGCTGGAACTTATAACATCTCCACGGCGGCCACTTTCGTGGTGGCGGCTTGCGGTGTGCCAGTGGCCAAGCACGGCAATCGGGCTGTGTCGTCCAAGTCGGGAGCCTCCGACGTCCTGACCGAGCTTGGCGTCAACATCAATGCCGATTTCAGCCTGATTTCCGAATCGCTGTTTACCAATAATGTCGGGTTCCTGATGGCCCCGCGTCACCACAACGCCATGCGTCATGTGGGGGGGGCGCGGGGTGAGTTGGGCACCCGGACCATCTTCAATCTGCTGGGGCCGCTCTCCAATCCGGCCGGGACCAAGCTTCAGGTGGTCGGCGTCTTTGCCGAGCAATGGGTCGAGCCGGTGGCTCGCGTTCTGGCGCGGCTGGGCGGCGAACGCGCCTGGGTGGTGCACGGCTCCGACGGTTTGGACGAGTTGACCACGACCGGCCCGTCTAAAGTGGCCGAGCTGAAGGATGGCGAGGTCAAGGTCTTCGTGGTGAAGCCGGAGGATGCCGGTCTTGTTCGCGCGACGCCCGAGATGCTGCGCGGTGGCGACCCTGCCGCCAATGCCGTGGCGTTGAAGGCGGTGCTGGCGGGCGAGAAGGGGGCTTATCGCGATATCGTGGTGCTCAACGCCGCCGCTGCTTTGATTGTTGCCGGTAAGGCCCCTGATCTCTCATCTGCCGCCCGGCTGGCGGAACAGGTTCTCGACAATGGTGGCGCGGCCGGTGTTCTGGCCCGTATGGTCGCCATCACCAATAGGGAAGTTTGAGCTATGAGCGCTACCCCAACCATTCTCGACAGGATCTGCGCCGAAAAGCGCAAGCTGGTGGCCGAGCATAAGGCCCAGCGTAATATCAAGGAATTGCTGGACCGCGCTAAGGATCAGGCCCCCCCGCGCGGCTTCGCCAAATCCATGGAGACTCAGATCGCCAAGCTGGGTTGGGGCATCATCGCCGAGATCAAGAAAGCGTCGCCCTCGGCCGGGGTGATCCGGGCCAATTTCGAACCGGCGCAGCTGGCGCGCGGTTATCAGCGCGGCGGAGCCGCCTGCCTGTCGGTGTTGACCGATAAGAAGTTCTTTCAAGGCAGCGACGCTGATCTGGGGGCCGCCCGTTCCGCTTGCGAGTTGCCGGTGTTGCGCAAAGACTTTCTGGTGGACCCCTATCAGGTGGTCGAATCTCGTGCCCTGGGGGCCGATTGTGTTTTGCTGATCGTCGCCGCCCTGACCGATTCCGAATTGTCGCAGATGGAAGACATCGCGCTGGGCTACCAGATGGATGTCATCCTTGAAGTCCATGACGAGGCCGAGATGGAGCGGGCCTTGAAGCTGAAATCGCCGCTGATCGGTATCAACAACCGCAATCTCAAGATCATGAAGACCGATCTGGCCACCACCGAGCGTCTGGCTCCCATGGTGCCGTCGGATAAGGTCATTATCTCGGAAAGCGGCTTGGAAGGCCCCGGAGATTTGAAGCGTATGGCGGCTATCGGCGTTCATCGCTTCCTGATCGGCGAATCCCTGATGCGCCGCGCCGATGTGGAACAGGCGTTGAAGGTCTTGTTGGCCGGCGCCAATGTGCAGGTCTGACATGGGCGATCTGACCCATTTCGACAGCGACGGCAATGCGGTGATGGTGGATGTCTCCGCCAAGGCCGAGACCGAGCGGGTGGCGGTGGCGCGTGGCTCGGTTCACATGAAGCCGGAAACCGCGGCGCTGATCGCCCGGCGCGGCCTGAAGAAGGGCGATGTGCTGTCGGTAGCGCAGTTGGCGGGCATCATGGGGGCCAAGCGGACTCCCGATCTCATTCCGTTGTGTCATCCCTTGGCGTTGTCTTCGGTTTCGGTGGAACTCAGCCTTGATGAGGCGGCCTCGGCCGTCCATATCGAGGCTATGTGTAAATTGGTCGGCCGGACCGGTGTTGAGATGGAAGCCTTGACCGCCGTCACTGTGGCGGCGCTCACCGTCTACGATATGTGTAAGGCGGTGGATAAGGGCATGCGCATCAGCGATATCCGCTTGGTGCGCAAAACCGGCGGCAAGTCTGGGACTTTCGAGGCGGAATAATGATTTCAGTGGATGAGGCGCGGCGTACGGTCCTGGCGGGGGTAAAGCCGGTGGCTGCCGAAATGGCCGGTCTGTCTCAGGCAGCCGGGCGGGTTCTGGCTGAATCCCTGGCGGCTCGGGTGTCCCATCCTCCCCTCCCGGTCTCAGCCATGGATGGCTATGCGGTTCGGGCTGTGGATCTGGTGAATATACCCGCTTCTCTGACGGTCATCGGAGAATCCGCTGCTGGTTCTCCCTTTGCTGGAAGCGTGGGGGCCGGGCAGGCGGCGCGAATCTTTACCGGTGCGGCCATGCCCGCCGGGGCCGATTGCGTGGTCATGCAAGAAGACACCCAGCGTAATGGCGAGATGGTCGAGATTTTGGTTCAGGTTTCACCCGGAAAATTTGTTCGTCCGGTGGGGCTGGATTTTAAGACCGGCGACGTACTGCTGCAAGCGGGGGCGGTTCTGGACGGCCGCGCTATCGGCCTGGCTGCATCCATGAACATTCCCTGGGTATCGGTGCGCCGCAAGCCGCGCATCGCTATTTTATCCACCGGCGATGAAATCGCCATGCCGGGCGATCCTTTGGGGCCAAGTCAGATTGTCGGGTCCAATGGTCCCGGACTGGCTGCCTTCATCCAATTGGAAGGGGCGGAGCCGGTGCATCTGGGCATCGCCCGTGACAGTCGCGAGTCTCTGGATGCCAT
>JAYTWE010000311.1:0-7845 GCA_043744055.1 Magnetospirillum sp. | reverse complement strand
ATTGTGGCTTTCCATCTTGAAGACGATGGCGTCGCCGTCGCCGATATCAATAATGCCCGCATTCTCGCCAGGGCCGCAGATGACCCAGGGCGCCTTGGTGGGCAGAGTCTTCAGCCATTTCTTCGACGACTTGTACGAGCAATGCTCGGACCACATCACCGAGAAAATGCCAAGCTCGGTCAGATTAGGCTCGCGGCCGAGAATGTCCAAAATCTTGGCGTATTCATCCGCCTTGAAACCGTGGGACGCAATGACTTCTGGAGTGATTTTGCTCACGACAGCGCCTCCACCAGGGACTCAAACATCGCCTTGCCGTCAGCCCCGCCCAGCAGGTCTTCGGCCAGACGTTCGGGATGGGGCATCAGGCCGAGCACGTTGTGCTTGGCATTGGTGATACCCGCCACATTGGACAAGGACCCGTTGGGATTGGCGCCATCGACCACCTCGCCCGCCTTGGAGCAATAGCGGAACGCCACCTGCCCATTGCCCTCCATGGCCTTGAAGGTCTCGGCATCGACGAAGTAGTTGCCCTCGGCATGGGCGATGGGATAGCGCACCACATCGCCAGCCGCATATTTGCGGCAGAAGTCGGTCTGGGCGTTCTCGACGCGCAGATAAACATCCTTGCAGATGAATTTCAGATTCTTATTACGCATCAGAACGCCCGGCAGCAGACCCGATTCTGTCAGGATCTGAAAGCCATTGCAGATGCCGAGCACCCTGGTGCCCTTATCGGCCTTGGCTTTGACTTCCTGCATGATGGGCGAATGAGCCGCCATGGCGCCGCAGCGCAGATAATCACCATAGGAGAACCCGCCCGGAACCACGATCAGGTCGAGGTCGGGCAATTGGGTGTCGCGATGCCACACCATCAAGGGCTTTGCGCCCATGCTGGCTTCAAGCGCCACGGCGACGTCACGGTCGCAGTTGGAACCTGGAAAAACGATGACGGCAGCTTTCACGGCGATGCCTTACGCAAGTGAGATCAGGCTGTCTGTGTACCCTGGATGCGATTCGGATTCCAGCCGATTACGCAGCTTTTGAAATGCCGCGCTGCACGCTCCCCCCCCACACGGTCCAGGGTCTCGCGGATATAGCCGGAATCACGGTCGTCGCCGGTGGTCTGGAAGCGTGCTCCCAAACGCCGCGCGATCCAGCGCCCCACGGTGCCCGAACGGCCGCGACCATTGCGGCAAACCACCAGCACTTCGTGGATGCCCTTCTCCGCCAAACTATCGGCGAAAGCAGCCATATCGACAGCATCAGCGGCGATAAAGGGCCGCCAGGGAATGTCGTTGCCGAACAGACGCCCGGCCAAGGACTCGAACAAGGCGCGATTGCGCCCCCACAGCCGCGCCACCAGACGCCCGCGCACGCCCAGCGCCGAGGCATCCATATCCCAGAACGCCAAGGCCAGGGACGCGCCCCAGCCATCGCCTAAGCTTTCGCGCTCGTCGATGGGATCGAAAATGCGCAGCACAGCCATATCAGAGCGGGGAACCATCCCCTCGAACTCACCTATCTTGATCGCCGAGACGATCATGCGCCGCACTCCATCATACATTACAACTGTGCGATATATGAGGTATGTTGCAGTGCGGCACAAGCTTCGCCGATGCACAGGGTCTATGCGTTTTTAGATGGAGCCACCAAAGCCGCCAGGCCGATGAAAGCGGGCAGAGTGTGGACGATCAGCCACGTGGGGATGGCGGCCAGATAGGGCTGGAACCGGCCATGGGCTTCGAACCGAGCCCGGAAGCCAGAGACTTTGAACGCCTCCGCCATGCGCGGCAAAATACCACCCGCGATGAAAACACCGCCGCGTGCTCCGGCGCAAAGCGCCTGATTGCCCGCCACGGTCCCCATCATGGCGAAGAAGGTCTCCACCGCCTCGCGGCTGATGGGGCAAGACCCATCCAGGCCGCGCTGGGTGATAACATCGGGCGTGCTGAACACCGCTTGGCGCCCCGACAAAGCCGCGATGGCTTGATACAGATTCACCAATCCTTGGCCGGAAAGAACCCGCTCGGCGGAGACATGATCAAAGCGCCGACGCAGCCAGCCCAGGATTTCAGCTTCACGATCCGTAGCCGCCGCCATGGTGACATGGCCGCCTTCGGTAGCCACCGCCACCCATTGCCCATCGCGCCCCGGCACCAGGGCGGAAACCCCAAGCCCCGTCCCCGGCCCCAACACCGCAATGGGCATATGAGGCAATGCCGCGCCATCGCCAATGGCGATCAGATGGTCCGGCGTCAGATGGCGCACCGACAGCGCCACGGCGGTAAAGTCATTGACCACGTCCAACCGGTCCAGCCCCAAAGTCTGGCGAGTCGCTTCGATGGAAAAGCGCCAGGGCGAATTGGTCAGCTCCACCCGATCACCCGTTATGGCCGAAGCCACCGCGAAAGCAGCCCCTTGCGGCCGGTCATCCGGGCAATGAGTATCGAGAAAGGCTTTGGCGGCGGCGGCGGGGCCTTCGTAATCGGCACAGCGCAGCACCACCGGATGCAACACTTCTCCGCCCTCCACCAAGGCGAAGCGGGCGTGAGTCCCGCCGATATCGGCGACCAGCGCGGCGGAAGATGTCATTCCTTGCGGCTTTCCTTACCGGTATCAACCAGGGATTTATACAGACCCAGATAGCGGGACGCTGACTTCCCCCAGCTGAAATCCTGACCGATGCAAGCCTTGATGATTTTCTTCCACTGATCCTTCTTGCCATAAAGGCCGATGGCGCGCTCGACCGCCCAGCGAAAGGCTCCGGCATTGCTGTGCTCAAAGACAAAGCCGTTGGCAGTGCCGGTCATCAAAGTGTCGTAGCCGGTATCCACCAACGTATCGGCCAAGCCGCCAGTGGCATGGGCCACGGGCACCACGCCATAACGGAACGCATAGAACTGAGTCAGGCCGCAAGGCTCGAACCGCGATGGCATCAACAGCATATCGCCGCCCCCCAACATGCGATGGGCCAATTCCTCGGAATAACCGATACGGACAGCCACCTGAGTCGGATAGGCGGCAGCGGCGGCGCGGAAACCATCTTCCAGAGTCCGGTCACCGGCACCGACCAGGGCCACTTGCGCCCCCATGGTTAAAATCGCGGGCAGAATCGCCAGAACCAGATCCATGCCCTTCTGGTCGCTGAGACGGCTGACGATCACCATCAAAGGTGTATCAGGAGATTGAGCCAAGCCCAACTCAGCCTGTAACGCCGCCTTATTGCGGGCCTTGGCGGCACCGTCTCCGGGCTTATAAGGATGGGGGAGGCACGAATCCACGGCAGGATTCCACACGCCGTAATCCGCACCATTCAAGATTCCCACCAAATCACTGGCGCGGCTGGCCAGCAGACCTTCAAGACCGCAACCAAAGGCCGCCGTCTGAATTTCCCTGGCATAGCGCGGGCTGACCGTGGTGAGGCGGTCACTGTAGTACAGGCCCGCTTTCAAGAAGGAGAGGTTATCGTAATATTCCAACCCATCCATGGCATACATCTCGGGCGGGAAGCCCAGACGCGCCACCATCTCGGGGGGGAATTGCCCCTGATAGGCCGTGTTATGAATGGTGAACACGGTTCCAGGACGGCGCGCCTCGTCCCATGCGTGGAGATAAGCCGGAGCAAGGCCCGTCTGCCAGTCATTACAGTGAAGAATGTGCGGTCGCCATTTATGGGGACTGCCATCCGTGCACAACTGGGCCGCCACCCGCGACAGCAAACCAAAGCGCAGGGCGTTATCCGGCCAATCGCGGCCCTGAGAATCCGAATAAGGGCCGCCGACCCGGTCATACAAAGCGGGGCAATCCACCAGCCAGACCGGTACGCCGGAATCCGGCAACTTGCCCACCACCAGCTTCGCCTCGGCCCCGATCCCCAGCGGGTCGCCCAGCAACCCGACCTCGCGCTTGGCCCCCGCCTTATCCATGGCTTCGGGATAACCGGGCAGCAGCACCCGCAGGTCAACTCCGGCTTCGGCCAGCGCTGCCGGTAAAGCACCGGACACATCGGCCAGACCGCCAGTCTTTATCAGCGGGAACACCTCGGAAGAAGCGAACAGAACACGCATGATGAACACCGTAAGGGAGATTCAAAGTAGTCCTGTGATTACCTTATCGCGGATTTGCCTTGCGGTCGAGTGATGGGATTTCAATGTTAAATTAAGAAATATCTATGCATCAGTCATTTATCGCTGCGCTGCACAAAATAAAATAACAACACTCTCGCAAATGCGAAACAACATTTGATGCCGGAGAAAGTTGATATTTGAGTCATTAACCTGATAGACTTCGCCCCATCAATATTAGGAGGCATTGGCCTGATGGCTCAGCTCGCGCAAGAACCGAAATCTGGCGTCGCGACCATTGACGCGGCCAATGACGGCTTGCGCTTTCTGCTGGAACGGATGTTCGAGCCGGGTGTGGAATGCCGCCGGGGCGCCCATGGAAAGGGGGAGTGTGATCTCTCACGCTGCTCCAGGATCGACGCCATCCTCCGCTACGTTCAGCGTAATTTCACCCATCAGGAACAGGTCATGGCGGAGGCCGACTATCCCGAAGCCCAGCGCCATCTGGGTGAACATGCCGCCCTGGTGGAGAACCTGACCATCATGCGCGACGCCCATGTCTGCGCCGATAAAGACAGCGCCAAGGTCCACGACTACATCGCTCATTGGGCGGCGGAACACGCCAAAGACAGTGATGCCCCCTTGGGACGTTGGGCGATCACCCGGCGCGTAGTCAGGCTTCCTTAAGCCGTGACCATATCATCGTCACCATAGCCCTGGGCGTAGATCAGCGCAGTCAAATCTCCATGATCGATACGAACTCGCGCCTCGGCCGCCACCACCGGCTTGGCATGGAAGGCCACGCCAAGGCCTGCGGCCCGCAGCATATCCAGATCATTGGCGCCATCGCCCACCGCCACGGCCTGGGCTGGCGTTATGCCCAATTCAGCGGCAAACCCATTCAGGGTCGCCAGCTTGGCTTCACGGCCGATGATGGTGTCGCCCACCTGACCGGTCAGCATGCCGTCGGCTATGATCAGATCATTGGCGATATCGCGATCAAAACCGCAAGCGTCGCGAACCTTGGCGGTAAAGAACTTGAATCCGCCAGAGACCAGCACAGCGGTGGCGCCGTGCTTTTTCATGGTCCGCACCAAAACATGCGCGCCGGGAGTGAATTCGATCCGGTCCCAGGTCTTAGACAGACAGTCTTCCGACAAGCCTTTCAACAAACCGACCCGCTCGCGCAGTGCCGCCTCGAACCCGATCTCGCCATTCATGGCCCGAGCCGTAATGGCGGAGATGCGATCTTTGAGTCCGGCGAAATCGGCCAGTTCATCCAGAGTCTCGCCGGTCACCATGGTGGAGTCCATATCGGCCACCAACAAGCGCTTGCGCCGCCCCTTGGCGGGCTGGGCCACCACATCCACCGCCCAACCTTCCAAGATACGGGTCGCAAGCGCATCGGCCACGCCAGTATCGAGGCCGGAGAAGTCCAGATCACAAGCCCGTTCCGGTGACAGCCAGCGAGCGGCTCCCACCTCGGCTCCCATGGCGCGAAGGGCGCCACGCACCTCAAAAACCAGCGACGAGTCGAGACCGTCCACCCCATGTCCGGCGATCAGGGTCAGCACGTTGTCCATGGAGCGTCCTCGGAGCGGATGGAAGGAGAATGAAAAGCGCTTCCGTTTACTGTACGGCAACCAGATTTGGCAAGCACGAAGCCCCCTTGCAGTTCAGAGCAATCACATATGCCAATTGACCTGGACCGCCACGCCTATATCTGTTGGCCTAAGCAACAATAAGTTACACTAACATTACGCCGCACTGCACTATACTACCCTGAGGCAATAACCTCGACCTGTGCGGAGCGTCCTGATGTCTAATGCCAATGGTTGGATGGCGACGAAAACCGCCAAAATCGGCATGGTTCCCAAGATCATGGGGATCGCCGTTTCTGGGGTTTTGTTGCTTGGTATCTGCGTCACCGCCCTGACTCGCAGCCTGATCCACTCCGCTGCCGCCGACGCCGCGCGTGAACGGGTCGAGACCAATCTGAAAGTAGCCTGGGACACCCTAAAGGCCAAGGGAACCGTGTTCAGCATCACGGACGGCAAGCTGATGGCTGGCGATCACGTGCTGAATGGCAATTTTGACGTGGTCGACAAGGTCAAAGCCTTGGTGGACGGCACCGCCACCGTCTTCATGGGCGACACCCGGATCACCACCAATGTGATGAAGCCCGATGGTTCACGGGCCATCGGCACCCAGCTGGCCAAGACCGCCGCCTATGATGCGGTATTCAACCGCAAGACCGGATTTCGGGGTGAAGTCGCAATTCTGGGCGAGCCCTATATGACCGCCTACGACCCCATCCTCGATAACGGGGGCAATGTCATCGGCGTGCTCTATGTGGGGATCAAGAAGTCCGAGTTCCTGAAATCGGCGGACCAGACCCTGTACACCATCATCGGGGCCACGGCCCTGGTCACCATGATGACCATTCTCATCAGCTGGCTGGTGGCACGACGCAGCATTACCCTTCCGCTAAAAGCCAGCATCTCCGCCATGCGCGAGCTTGCTGACGGCGATCTGAACGCCCATATTCCGCTCAGCAACCGCCAAGATGAAATCGGTGAGGTCATCAAGGCCTTGGGCGTCTTCAAGGCCAGCGGTATCGAACGGCATCGGCTTGAAGAAGCCCAGAAGTTGGAACAAACAGCACGTAACCGCCGCCAGGAAATCATCGAACGCCTGACCACCGATTTCAACACCAGCGTCCAAGCCGTACTGCGTAGCGTGACCAACTCCGCCCATCACTTACGGGATTCGGCTCAGTCCATGACCTCCATCGCCGAGGATACGTCGCGCCAGTCCACCGTGGTGGCCGCCGCCGCCGAACAGGCTTCCATGAATGTGGAGACCGTGGCTGCCGCTGCGGAACAACTGGCCGCGTCAGAGCATGAAATCGCCCGTCAGATCAGCAATTCCAGCGATATCGCCCAAAAGGCGGCGGCGGAAGCCGAGCGGGTCAACGACATCGTCGCCATTTTGGTGGATGCCACCGGGCGGATCGGTGCCGTGGTTACCCTCATCAACGATATCGCGGCCCAGACCAATCTGTTGGCGCTCAACGCCACCATCGAAGCGGCCCGCGCGGGCGATGCCGGGAAAGGCTTCGCCGTGGTCGCCAACGAGGTCAAGCATCTGGCCAACCAGACCACCAAGGCCACCGAAGAAATCGGCGCTCAAATCAACTCGGTGCAATCCGTCACCAATGATGCCGTCATCGCCATCCGGGGAATCGGCACCACCATTTCAGCCATTACCGAAAATGCCACCGCCATTGCCTCGGCGGTGGAAGAACAGACTGCCGCCACCGGCGAGATCGCCCGCAATGTCCAGCAAGCATCCAGCGGCACCCGCGAAGTGACCTCCAGCATCACCCTGGTCAACGAGGGAGCCGCCACCACCGGTGGCGCGGCCCATCAGGTGCTGTCCACCGCCGACGATCTGTCCAAGCAATCCGACGCCCTGGCCGCCGAAATCACCCAGTTCCTCACCGCCATCAAGGCGGCGGGAGAGCACCACATGGCCACCGCCGCCTGATCTTCTACCGGGCCTTGGCATCCCCTCTTGCGCCGAACGCCGCGCCGCGCCTAATGTGATTCGTTATTTTCTGTAGCGAGTTCCATGGCCCATTCCCGGCAAGACTTCACCGTTCTGTGGCTTCAGGCCGGATCGTGCGGCGGCTGCACCATGTCGGCACTGGCCGCCGATGATGTGGGTATGGTCAAGTCGCTGGGGCGATTCGGCATCCGGCTGCTATGGCATCCGTCCT
>JAYTWE010000310.1:0-2898 GCA_043744055.1 Magnetospirillum sp. | reverse complement strand
CCGAAACCTTTGGCGATTTCCAGCGGCACCTCGATACAGGCTACAGAAACATCGGCATGGCTGGCCAGATGCTGGGCCAGCATCTTGCCGTAATTCATTTTGTAGACGTGGTCTCCGGCCAGGACCAAGACATGTTCGGGCTTATGGGCGCGGAAGATATCAAGGTTCTGATAAACCGCATCAGCCGTGCCTTTGTACCAGTTCTCGCCCACGGTGCGCTGTTGGGCGGGCAGAAGTTCGATGAATTCGTTGAACTCGCCGCGTAAAAAACCCCAGCCGCGCTGAATATGCTGGAGTAGGGAATGGGCCTTGTACTGGGTCAGAACACCGATACGGCGGATGCCGGAATTGATGCAGTTGGATAAGGTGAAGTCGATGATGCGAAACTTGCCAGCAAAGGGAATGGCCGGCTTGGCATGCCAGTCGGTGAGGTCCATGAGGCGCGAACCGCGTCCTCCTGCCAGCACCAGAGCCAGGGTGCGGCGCAGCCGCTCCGTCACTTCAAGGTCGATGCCATTAGTCCTGTCCACCGGATCGAACATCAATCACCTCATGATACCGGCGAGCCAATGAATTGGCTCGCCTATTGCCCTCAAACGCCGGGCGCTCGCGCTTGGCTTCCGCGCCACGAGGCGCGCCCAGAGACGTATACGTCGCCCGGACCTCAGGGGCGGGCCTTGCCCTTGCCTTCTCTCCCCTGAGCTGAAAAGGTTATACTCAGTTCACGTGAGAACCCGAAAGAACGAAGGGCTCTGCCCTTTACCCGCCAGGGACTCGGTCCCTGGACCCCATTCCTAATATACCAGCGGGATCAAAGGGCCTCGGCCCTTTGCGGGCGTGGGCGGAGCCCACATTCTTCATCGGGAAATTTTCGGGTTCTCAAGGAGACGGAGTATAGTTCAGGGGATCGGCGGTATTAAACATCGGGTCATATGACCGTGCCACAATCCGCAAACGGGCACAACCGCGCCAGGGGAGGGGCGGCTATGTTCCTGAGGGATGTAAAGACGCTCAGGTCTTGCAGATATAGGGGCGGTACTCGAAATCTTCGATTTCGATATGGTGGATCAGCCAGCCGGTCAGGAACTGGTGAAGATCGGCGGCGATCTTGTGGTAATTGCCGGTATTAAGAATTCCAGCAATTTCTTGCACCCGCATGGCGATGGTCTGATGGGAGTGACGGTGGAGTTCCAGAAAAGGATAGTTGGACCGTTCCATCATCCCTTCTTCTTCTGAGAAGTGATAGGCGATGTAGTCATTCAACTCAGAGATGATGGCCGTCATGGAATCGAAGCCGTCGGTGTGATCTTCAACCCGGATGATACTTTCCAGTAACTCGAACAGCTTCTGATGATGCTGATCGAGAACGGAGTTACCGACGCTGAGGTCTTCGGTCCAGGCCACGATTCACATCCTCCGCATAAGGAGTTCCACATACGCCGAAGTGCGCTTCAGATCAATCCTCAATCGGTATTACCAGCAGGTTGGACCGACCCATTGGCGCCGCCAAAGAATAATAATCCGTTGCGCCACTGGGTCACCGGGGTGATCCAGGGGGCTTTATTGCCCGTGTGTTTTTTCGATGGCTGCATGGGCTTGCCGAAGTAATAGCCTTGGCCGTAGCGGACATTGTAGACCCGCAGCAGATTGGCGGTGGCTTCATCCTCGATATGCTCGGCGACGGTGGCGATTTTCAGTTCGCGGCAGAGCTGGGTGATGGCGCGCAGGAAGGGAAGGCTGTCGCTGCCCTTACCCGTGGCTTCCCGCACATAGCTGCCGTCGATCTTGACGTGATCCACTTTCAGCGCCCGCAAGTAATGGAAGGCGGCGGCGCCAGAGCCGAAATCGTCGATCCCCACCGGATGGCCGCGGCCCCGGATTTCTTGAATCACGGCATTGACCGCCACCAGATCGGAAATGGCTGACGATTCGGTCAGTTCGAACAATAAGCGCCCTCGAAGATCGGCGGCGCTGTGGATGAGATGCAGCAGGCGCGCGGCCATGGATGAGCTGGACAAGGTGCGGCCTGATAGATTAACCGCGAAACGCAAACTTGGTTCTGATCCGACGCTATCGCGCATGAACTCGATGGCGCGGGTGAGGATGGCCAGGTCCAACTCTCCCACCAGACCGGTGTCTTCGGCAAAGACCACGGTGTTATAGGGCGAGGCGCCGCTGTCGCCGAAGCGGACCAGACATTCGAAATGGTGAACCGCGTTGCTCCACAGATCGACGATGGGCTGGAAGAAAAGCTGAAAGTCACCGCTGCCGATGGTCTGCTTGATCTCGCGCATTTTGTTGACGGTCAGGGTCAGTGACGGCCGGGTCATCTGGGAGATCTCTTGGATGGTGGCGTCGCTGTCTTGGGTAAAGCGATTCAGCGTATACATCAGGGCGCTGGTGGCTTCCTGGGCGGAGATGCCAGAGGTGTCGAATTGAACGCTAGTGCTAGAGGCGTTCAGATCTTTGCCCATCAGGGAATGGGCCAGATTGGATATGGTGGTTTCGAGTTCATGTGGGGTGATGTCGGGGCCATGAACCAGACCATATTTGGAATCGCCCAGATTGGCGGCGGAATCGCCGCCGACCGAGCATTCCCGCAGATATTCGGTAAAGCGTGAGATAAAGCCCGCGGTAGCCTCGGTCCCGACCTTGGTTCGCAGGTCGGCCAGTTCCGGCAGATCCAGCAAGGTCATGCGATAGGCGTCGTCGTCGTCCTTGGCGCTTTCCTTGATTAAGCTACCCGCCAGGGCTTCAAAGCCTTCACGTCCTAACAGCCCCTCGTCATCGCGCTTGATGGTCGGCGACATGATGGTGCCGCTATGCGTCAGTACCAAAAGCAGCCGTCCCTCATGGTCGGGATGGGGGTAGCCCGACAAGGCCACCGGCACCGACCCG
>JAYTWE010000309.1:0-1701 GCA_043744055.1 Magnetospirillum sp. | reverse complement strand
GGTGGAAGACCATATCGAGTCGCTGCTGGTGGATCTGGCCTATAAGCATGATCTGCCGCTGGTGGCCACCAACGAGCCATTCTTCGCCGACCGGGGCATGTACGAGGCTCACGATGCCCTGATCTGCATCGCCGATGGAACCTATGTCTCCCAGGACGAGCGTCGCCGTCTGACGCCTGAACATTATTTCAAGTCGCCCGCCGAGATGCGCGAACTGTTCGCTGATCTGCCGGAAGCTTGCGACAACACCTTGGTGATCGCCAAGCGCTGCGCCTATATGGCGCTTAAGCGTAAGCCGATTCTGCCGCCTTTCCGCATGGACGGCCTGACCGAGGCCGAGGTGTTGCGCAAGACAACCCTGGACGGTCTGGAAAAGCGCCTGTGGAAGCATGTGTTCCTGCCGGGCATGACCGATGACGAGCGCGAACACGTCGCCAAGCCTTATCGCGAACGGATTGAGTTCGAACTGAACGTCATCGAGCAGATGGGCTTTCCCGGCTACTTTTTAATCGTGTCCGATTTCATCCAGTGGTCCAAGTCCCACGATATTCCGGTGGGGCCGGGCCGTGGCTCGGGCGCGGGCTCGGCGGTGGCCTGGGCGCTGACCATCACTGATCTTGACCCGTTGCGCTGGGGGCTGCTGTTCGAGCGGTTCCTTAATCCCGAACGCGTCTCCATGCCTGACTTTGATATCGACTTTTGCCAAGATCGCCGGGAAGAGACGATCCGCTACGTCCAAGAGCGCTATGGCTATGCCCAGGTGGCCCAGATCATCACCTTTGGAAAGCTCCAGGCCCGCGCTGTGCTGCGCGATGTGGGCCGGGTCTTGCAGATGCCCTACGGCCAGGTGGACCGGTTGTGCAAGATGGTGCCCAACAATCCCGCCAAGCCCACGACCCTGGAAGAGGCGCTTGAGTCTGAACCCCTGCTGAAGGAGATGAAGGCGCGCGATGAGGCGGTGAGTCATCTTCTCGACCTTGGCATCAAGCTGGAGGGGCTTTACCGCCACGCTTCGACCCATGCCGCTGGCGTGGTGATTGGTGATCGCCCGCTGGACGAGTTGGTTCCCCTCTATCGTGATCCGCGATCCGACATGCCGGTGACTCAGTTCAATATGAAATGGGTGGAACCCGCCGGTCTGGTGAAGTTCGATTTTCTGGGGCTGAAGACGCTAACGGTCATGGAAACCGCCGTTAAACACATCAAGGTCACGAAAGGAATTACGGTCGATCTGTCGGCCATTCCGCTGGACGATGCCAAATCCTACGAGCTGCTTGCTCGGGGCGATTCAGCCGGTGTGTTCCAGTTGGAAAGTTCTGGCATGCGCGATGTGCTGCGCAAGATGGGGCCTAACCGCCTGGAAGATTTGATCGCGGTCGTGGCGTTGTATCGTCCTGGCCCCATGGATCAGATTCCGCGCTACATCGCTTGTAAGCACGGTAAGGAAGAGCCGGATTACATGCATCCGCTGCTGGAGCCGATCTTGAAGGAAACCTTCGGGATCATGGTCTATCAGGAGCAGGTGATGCAGATCGCCCAGGTCCTGTCGGGTTATTCCCTCGGCGGCGCCGATCTGCTGCGCCGGGCCATGGGTAAGAAGATCAAGGAGGAGATGGAGGCTCAGCGTAAGACCTTCGTCGATGGCGCCGTCGCGCGGGGGGTGGATGGGGCTCAGGCGTCGATGATTTTCGATAAGGTGGC
>JAYTWE010000308.1:0-2872 GCA_043744055.1 Magnetospirillum sp. | reverse complement strand
CGCCAGCCGCCTGACAAGGGCCATGGGCCGGATGACCTGTTCACCACCAAACAGGTGGCTGCGTGGCTCTGCGTGAGCAACTCCAAGCTGAACAACATGCGCAGCCAGAAAATCGGTCCCATCCCGACGATAATCGGAACGCGCATGGTCCTCTATCGCCGCAGCGACGTCGTCGCATTTTTGGACAACCGCCGTCGCGTGTGGGAACAGGGTGAGCGTTCCGCGTGAAAGCCGCGAAGTAAAGGGCCTTCCTGCGACGGTTCGCCGCGTCGCGTCCTTTATGCGGGACACCAACATGAACGAGAACACTGCCGATAGAGAATCCCCCGCGCCTGCCGAAAGCGCGGGGGATCATGCCGAGACCGAACGAGAGGGTATGGCGTCCGATGACGCGAATGGTACCTCCCCGGCCCCGGTCGAGCAAATGACCACCGCTCCGACCTATGCCCAGATTGCTCCCGATCTGCTGAAGAACGGCTACGGGCCGATCCCTCTCCGTCCTGGCACCAAGTATCCTGCATTTACTGATTGGACCAGAACCCCGACCACCAGCGATGTCGCCAAGTGGTCGCAGGAATGCCCGGATGGCGGAATCGGCCTGATCGGCGGGGCCATCGTCGGCATTGATATTGACGTGGTCGAGCAGCCCGGCCTCGCCGACGATCTTGAGAGATTGACCCGCAGCCGGTTGGGCGAGACTCCGCTGCTTCGGATCGGCAAGGCCCCGAAGCGTGTTCTGGTTTATCGTGCGGATGTGCCGTTCCGGGGATGGAAGCGCCACCCGCTGGAGGTGCTGGCGCTCGGGCAGCAGTTCGTCGCCTTCGGCACCCATCCCGACACTGGCAAGCCGTATTATTGGCCCAGCCATAGTCCGTTGGACGTGCCTTTGGCCGACCTACCCGTGGTGACGGAGGACATGGTGCGTGACTGGCTGGAGGAGGCGTGGGCGCTGATTCCTGAGAGTCTCCGCCCCAAGGCGGTCTCCCCCACCTCGGCCAACGGCGAGCCGAAGGCCAAATGCTCCCCCGCCCTTCGCCGCCTGGATGACGCCGCCATGGCCGATCTGCTGTGGGTGGAAAATCTCGTGCCCGAGGCCCGCCATGTCGGCGGGTCTTGGCGGTTCCGCCCGATCTGGGGCGGCAGTGATGGCAAGGGCGGCGGTCTGGAAGAGATGGTGAGTCTGCACCGCGACGGCATCTGGGACTTTGGCAACGAGGTGCCCATGACGCCGCTGGAACTGGTCGCGGCTTACCTGGAGTGCTCCCAGGTCGATGCCGCCCTGTGGCTGTCCGAGTGCCTGGGGATCGAGTACCTCCCGCCGCCGTCCTATGACGAGGTGATCGCCATCGCCAAGGCGCTGACCCGCGACAGTTCACCTGATGAGATTCGCCATGCCCTGTCCTTGGTGGCCCAGTTGGACGACGACCTTGAATGCGGCAAGGCCGAATCGATGGTGAAGACCCAGACCAAGTTGAAGGTCGCGGTGGTGAGGGACATTCTTGCCGAATTCGTCGCCCAGGACGCCTCGGACAGCGATGACGATCCCTTGCCGAAAGACCTGGGGTTGCGTGCGGCCCACCTGACGCTGAACCGCCATTACGCTGGCGGAGGGCACTTGATCCGGGCGGTGGATCGCAGCTTCTGGGCATACAATGGCACCCATTGGGTCCGCCGAACCGACGAGCAGGTCAAGCACGACATCATTGGGGTGGTGACCGAGATGGTGGACAACAAGGTCGCCAGTACGATGGATTCGGCGTTGGCGGTGTTGATCGCCATGCAGGCCGCGCCCGGTGACGTCCTCCGTCTGGCGGAGGAGCCCCATCCGGTGATTAACTGCCAGAATGGCGAATTGTGGATCGGCGACGATGGCTCTGTGGATCTACGCCCACATCGGCCCGAGAGCTACCTGACCTATGTCCTGAATTGCGACTACGATCCGGCGGCCACTTGCCCGACGTTTGATGGGGCCTTGCAGGGCATCTTCGCCAACTCGTCGGACCCCGCCGACATGATCCGCCACCTGAACGAGGTGGTCGGTTACATGGTGCAGCCCCGTCGCCATATTCCGTCTTGGTTTCTGTGGCGGGGACCGGGAGCCAATGGCAAGTCCAAGATCATGGAGACGGTCGAGCATCTGGTGAGCCAGGATGCGATTTACAGCGACCGAATCGGCAGCTTTGAGAACAGCCGATTCGCCATCGGCAGTCTGGCGGGCAAGTTGATCCTGCTGGACGAGGACGTGGACACCGGCACGAAATTGCCGGACGGTTTTCTGAAGAAGATATCCGAGCGCAAGCCGCTGACCGGCGAATTGAAGTTTAAGCCCAGCTTCTCTTTCGTGGCGACCTGTGTTCCGGTGCTGTTGGCGAACAACTATCCGCACACTGCCGATCTATCCCACGGCATGATGCGCCGCACTTACGTGATTCCCTTTGACCGTAAATTCTCGGGGTCCGAGAAAGATACGACCCTGTTCCCGCGCATCTGGAAAGCCGAGCTTCCGGGGGTGCTGAACCGAGCCATCGAGGGATTGCAGCGGGTGATGATCCGAGGAGAATTCGCCGAGCCGCTGGACTGCCAGAAGGCCAAGAGCGAATGGATGATGCAGGCGAATCCGTTGGTGGCGTTTATGGCCGAGCGAACCGAAACCATCCCGGTGACGGAAGCCTCTCCATGTTACCAGTGGGCGGAGAATCTGCCTGCCGACTTTGTGGAAATGGTGATTGCAGATGGCAAGTCTGTAAATGACGGCAGCGTATATCTGAACGATCTGTACAGTGAGTACGCTAACTGGTGCGATGCGGTGGGGGTAAGAAACAAGACCACCAGAGGGCGGCTTAAGTCTTCTCTGGAAGACTTGGGCTACACC
>JAYTWE010000307.1:0-2280 GCA_043744055.1 Magnetospirillum sp. | reverse complement strand
CAATCCCCCTGCCATATTCACCAGCCAAGCCTTGGGTTCGGCCAACCGGTCGATGACAAGCAGGGCCACGGCATGGATCAACTGAAACTGACTGGCTTTTTCCATCAGGGGAATCGCCGCCGCATCAACCCCGTGGGCGCCATAAGCCGCCAATCCGATTGCCAGGGCGCCGTTTACCCCCGCCACCATAATCCATGGACGCATCCGTATATCTCCTTGACCGAAGCATGAGGACTGCCGAGATAATGAGTCTAATCAGTTTTCAGGACGAGAGCGAAGAATGACCCTCCGCCATGCTTTCAGTTTTCTACTCCTGGTCCTGATCGGCCTGCCCTTGACGGCATGGGCCGAGAATGCGGCCATGGTCACCCGTATCCAGGGAAAGGCCGTTGCCGTGGATGCCACCGGAAGCCGACCGCTGGCCGCTGGCGACCCCATTCGACGCGGTGACCGGCTGACGACCGGAACGGATGCAAGGCTTCAGGTCCGCTTCGCCGATGGCATGGAACTGACTCTTTCCGATGCCGCTGAAATGGTGGTCAGCGAATTCGAGTGGGTTCCCGCCATGTCCCAGGGGAAAGTAGAACTGACCCTGGCCCAAGGGGCCTTCCTGATGGAAACCGGCAAGGTCGGAAAATTGCCGGACCACCCCTTGGTCATCAAGACTCCGGTGGCCTCGGTCGGGGTGCGCGGAACCCGCTTCTGGGGTGGCTCGCTCGATGCCCCGCTCAACGTCTTGCTGCTGGACGGCCGCATCGTCGTGACCAGCCCAGCGGGCAGCGTGGAGCTGGGAGAGCCGGGAGCAGGCACCAATATCGAAGCCATCGGCGCCGCTCCCACCGCTCCGGCCTTCTGGGGTGAGGATCGGATTGAAAGGGCCTTCGCCACCATCAGCTTCGGGAAGTAATACCGATGCAGGAAAAGTCTCGCTGACGCGATGGGCGCAGAAAAATCTCGCTGACGCGGTGGGCTGCCGCCCTCCCCCGCTCGGAGGAGACCTTCCGAACCTCCCCTTTATTTTTATAATCAACAAGATGGAGGGGCCGGGAGGCTTCAGCCTCCCGGTTGGGGATCGGGGCAAAAGCCCCGAAGCAATGGCCCCCTTCTACCGGAACACCACCGTCCGCGATCCGTTGAGCAAGACCCGCTGCTCGGTGTGCCAGCGCACGGCGCGAGACAGCACCACATTTTCGATATCACGGCCGATGGCCACCAGATCATCGGGTGTATGGGTGTGGTCCACCCGCTCGACGCCCTGTTCGATGATGGGGCCTTCATCAAGGTCCTGAGTGACGTAATGGGCGGTGGCGCCGATGATCTTCACGCCGCGCGCATGGGCCTGATGATAAGGTTTCGCCCCTTTGAAGCTGGGCAGGAAGGAATGATGGATGTTGATGGCCTTGCCCTGCAACCGGCCGCACATGTCGGTGGAGAGGATCTGCATATAGCGGGCTAGAACCACCAGATCGGCATCGGCGCGGTCGATGACCTCCAGAACGCGGGCCTCCTGGGCTTCCTTGTTCTGCTTATCCACTCCCAGATAATGATAAGGGATACCGTGCCTTTCGACGATGGAGCGCATGTCCTGGTGATTGGAGATCACCGCCGGAATCTCCACCGGTAGCGAGCCGGTGTGATAACGGTGCAGCAGGTCATAAAGGCAGTGACCGAACTTGGAGACCAAGATCACCAGCCGAGCCTTGCGATTGCCGTCATGCAGCTTCCAAATCATCTGAAAACGGGCCGCCACGGCGGTAAACAGCTTTTCGAACTCACCCTTGGACGGCGTCGTGGCGCCAGGGCCAAAGACGATGCGCATAAAGAAGCGAGACGACAACGGATCGCCATACTGGGCGGCCTCGGTGATGAAGCAGTCATGCTGCGAAAGGAATCCCGAAACCGCCGCCACGATCCCCACGGTATCGGGGCAGGTTATGGTCAGAATCCAAGTCTGCTTGTCCGCCATGCCTAATTCTCCATGTCTTGCTGCGGAAAAGGTCTAACCGAGGATGGCCTTGCCGCCAAGTCAGCAATCGCCCTCTTGCCTTTTTCGCTTAAATCGCCGATGGTCCCGCCCGACTCCAGCAGGTCGAGGAGAGGCCCGATGATTACCGTGTATTACAAGTCGGGCGCCGCCCAGTGGAAATATGAACTGGAAGACGCCGAACACGACTACATCATCAAGAACGTGCTGGAAGACAGCCCGGACCTGACCGAGATGTTCGATGATTCGCTCGACATCTTGCGCGACATCTCGGCCATGGAAGAAGACGAGATGGA
>JAYTWE010000306.1:0-3660 GCA_043744055.1 Magnetospirillum sp. | reverse complement strand
CATCACCGCAAGATCGGCAATTTTGGCAGTACCGATCCGCACCATCAGATCTTCTTCATCCTCAAGCTTGAGGCGTTTCACCGCGTCCTTGATCGCCTTTTTGCCGATTTTGCCGGGCAGGCGATTGGTAATCTCCTCGAACAGTTTAAAGCCAATCGCGGCGACTTCCTCGCGTTCCTTGGCGCGCACTGCACGGCGGATTGCGGCGCGAGCTTTGCCGGTGACGACGAAGCTTAGCCACGATAGCTGCGGCGATGCCTTGCGGCTCTTGATGATCTCAACAACGTCGCCATTGGTCAGCGCAGTGCGCAGCGGCATGTGCCAGATCGTGTTCACGGTTATCCTGATTCTGAACCACCGCCTCCACCTTGGACAGGCGGTCACGGAACAGACTGTGGCTGGCCTCGCCCTCGGCCCCGGCGCCATAGGCCCAGCCCCCCCAGGCCACATAGGACTCGGCCAGATCGGCCCGCGTCTTCCAGCCCTTTTCATCAATCAGCGCCTGCAATCCCGCCCCATAGGCGCCCGGCTTAGAGCCGAAGACCCGGAATCCGGCCTGTTTCAAGGCCTCTGATTCAGAGACTCCCTGAGCTTGCAGCCGGGCACACTCCTCGGCCACCCGCAACGCCAAAGGATTAACCTCGGGAGGCTCGTCCAGCGCAGCGACGGCGCGAGAAGCCGAATCGAACAGGTCGATCAGACCGGGAAAGGCATCCCGGAAGAAGCCCGATACCCGCAAGGTCACATCCACGCGGGGACGGTCCAGCAGACCGGCGGGAATGATCTCGAACCCGGTGACCCGGCCCGAACCCACCTCCCATTGCGGCTTGACCCCCATCAGCGCCAACCCTTGAGCAATATCGTCGCCGCCGGTGCGCATATTGGAGGTCCCCCAGGCGGTCAACGCCAGGGATTTCGGCCATTCGCCATGATCTTGCAGGTGGCGTTCCACCAGCAGCTGCGCTGATTTCCATCCGAGGCTCCAGGCCGAGGGCGTCGGAATCGCCCGCGTATCCACTGAATAGAAATTACGCCCGGTGGGCAATACGTCAGGCCGCCCCCGTGTAGGAGCGCCCGAGGGGCCGGGGGGCACAAAACGCCCGTCCAGGCCGGTCAACAAGCCGTGCAGTTCGGCTTGACCGCAAGCCTCCACCGCCGGACGCATGATTTCGCTGATCCAGTCCAACACCGTCTGTGTGCGGGACCAGCCCGCTTCAGCCCGTACATCTCCGATCACCAAAGCCTTAGACAGGGCTTCCAGCCGTTCGACGGTATCGCCCTTGGTCCGCCAGGGCGCATCACCGGTCAAAGCAGCGGGACGGCTTTCATCCCAGTCCTCGCCCAAGATGCAATCCAGAGGATCGAACGCCAGACCCAGATCCGCCGCCAAGGCCCGCAGCAGGGATTCATCCCCTGGCTTGGCCCCGCGCCTGATCCGGGCCAGCGCCACCAGCAGATCACTCAACTGCTCACCTTCAGGCGAACGGCCGAAAATGTGCAGCCCATCCCTGATCTGTAACTCCTTCAGCTCGCATAGATGGTTGTCCAGCTTGCGCAGCGCGTCGTCAGGCGCATCATCGGGAGTAATGCCCAAATCCACGTCAAGGCCCGCCACCGTGCTCAGAGTCAGAATCTCGCGGCGCAGCACCGCCAGACGGCGGGGATCGACACCGGCGGCCTCGTAATACTCATCCACCAACCGCTCCAACTCACGCAGCGGGCCATAGCTTTCAGCACGGGTCAGCGGCGGGGTCAGGTGATCCACGATTACCGCCCCGGCCCGGCGCTTGGCCTGGGTCCCCTCGCCGGGATCGTTGACAATAAACGGATAGAGATGGGGCAGCGCCCCCAGCGCCGCTTCCGGGAAACACTCCGCCGACAGAGCCAGGGCCTTGCCCGGCAGCCATTCCAGATTGCCGTGCTTGCCCATATGAACCACCGCATCGGCGCGAAACCCATGAGTGATCCAGGCGTAGAAGGCCAGATAGTTATGGGGCGGCGGCAGATCAGGATCGTGATAGCTGGAACTTGGGTCGATATTATAGCCACGTGCTGGCTGCACCGCGATTGTTATGCTTCCAAAACGAGTTGCGGGCAGTACGAAATCCCCACAGTGGAGACTTCCCCTGACAAAAAAAGGGTCGGCCTCTGGCGCACCCCAACGAGCGGTAACCTTATGGCGCAGAGATTGGGGTAGACTATTGAAATAGATAGAGTAATCCGGCAGCGAGAGAGTCTCCCTCACCTCGCGAACACCCAAAGCCCGCCAGTCATTGGTGGCTCCGGCCTGCATGATCTCGATCAGAGCATTGCCGGTGGCCGGAATGTCTCCCACCCCATAGCCCGCCCCTTGCATGGCGCGCAGCACTTCGATAGTGGCAGCCGGTGTGTCCAGCCCGACCCCATTGCCCATGCGACCGTCGCGATTGGGATAATTGGCCAAGATCAGCGCCACCCGACGCTCGCAAACCGGCTTGCGCCGTAATCTCGCCCAATTGACCGCCAGCTTGGCAACGAAGGCGACGCGATCGGCCACCGGAGCATGAGTGGCAAGATCGCACTGCGTGGCCTCATCCCGCCGGGCCGACTTGAACGAGATGGCGCGCGTCATGATCCGGCCATCCACTTCGGGCAAGGCCACATTCATGGCGATATCGCGCGGCCCCAACCCTTGAGTTCCAGCCCGCCAGCCCGCTTCCGAACCGGACGCCAGCACCACCTGCAAGACCGGACACTGAGACGCGGCAAAAGGACCAGCCGCCGCCTTCCCCGGCGAAGACACGGCAAAACCGGTGGCATTAAGAATGATATCGGCGGGGAAATCGGCCAAAAGCAAGGCCACGGTTCCAGCGCTTAAACTATCTTTCAAGCTTTGGACGAAAACAGCGGTCACTGCCATTCCCTCGGCCCGCAACGCCGCCACCATGGCATCCATGGGAGCGGTGTCCCCGGCCAGAACCAAAGCGCGATAAAACACGACCAGGGCGCGAGGGGAGTCGTCGAGAGGGTCGGTCACTCCATAGAGTCCCGCCGGAGGCAGGGGACGAGGCTCCAACCACTCATCGGTTCCGCCCATCAGGGAACCAGCATAGGCCAGAAAGTGACGCGCATTGTCTGGCCCGCCATGAACCAGATAGCGCCACAATCGCTCTACCGCTTCGGGCGGCAGTGTGGAATCCTGAGTCAGATCAAGATCGGGTTCGTCGGCACCGGGAAGCAGCGCCAGCTTGACGCCCTTCCGCTTGCAGACGGCGACGATCTGCTCGATGCCATAGGGCCAATAGCCGCGCCCGCCCAGCAGACGCACCACCACCAGTTCGGCATGTTCAATCACCTGCTCCACATAGAGGTCCACCGACATATGGTGGCCCAGGCGCAGCAGATTGGCCAAACGCAGGGTAAAAGCGCCCCCATCATGGGCCGCCGCCAGACAAGCCAATTCGGTATCGGCAGCGGACAAAACCACCATCCGAGCCGGAGTCTGGCCGAGATCAGTGGCCTCGGCGCCATCGGAAATGGTTCCAGCCTGGGCAGCGAGCAAATGCATCTAGATTTCCCCCACCCCAACCCTCCCCCGGCATAGCCGAGGGAGGGAGAAACATAGCAAGACTGGCCCCCGGCATAGCCGGAGAAAAAGGGAACACAGTGTTTCCCCTCCCC
>JAYTWE010000305.1:0-5306 GCA_043744055.1 Magnetospirillum sp. | reverse complement strand
CCCGCCTTTCCGCCCTCCCCCGCCTCTGGCGGATGCCTTCTTCCGCCCTCCCCCGCCACGGAGGAGGGCCTTCTTTTTCCTCCCTCCCCCGCCTCTGGCGGGGGAGGGCCGGGGTGGGGGCCTTGACCATCATCATCGCCATGTTCATCCTGCCGGCCTTCGCTGCCGACTTGCCCAGCTTTCCCAAGGCCAAGGGTGAGACCTGCATCGTCGCGACCGAAATCATGCGCCGCGACCATCCCGACATGCTGAAGCATCAGCGCGACGACACCATGCGGTTGGGAATTCGGAGCGGGAAAGCCTCCTTGAAGGACTGCGTGGCCTGTCACGCCGATACCGCCGCCGATGGCAAGCCGATCCCGGTCAACGCGCCGGGGCAGTTCTGCCAATCCTGTCATTCCTATGCCGCCGTGAAGCCCGACTGCTTCGAGTGCCACGCCACGGTTCCAAGCCTCGTCAAGGAGGCTGCGCGATGACCGAGCTTTCCCGCCGCCAGATCATTCTCGCCTCGGGCGCGATCTTACTGGTCTCGCCCGCTATGGCGCGTGCGCCGGGTGAACCGGCCAGTTCCACCCAGCGCTGGGGGTTACTGATCGACACGGCCAAATGCGCCTCCGACTGCACAATCTGCATCACCGCCTGCAAGGCCGAGATGGGCTTGGGCGGGCATGACCGACCGCTGACCGATGCCCAATATATCCGCAAGGTGAATGTGCAAGACCCGGCCACCGGCAGGGCTCATTCCCTGCCGGTCATGTGCCAGCATTGCGCCAAACCGGCCTGCGTCGATGTCTGTCCCACCGGGGCCAGCATGAAGCGAGCCGACGGCATCGTCCTGGTGGACCGCCATATCTGCATCGGCTGCCGCTATTGCATGATGGCATGCCCCTATAAGGCGCGGAGCTTCGCCCACGAGGATCAGACCGGACAACAGCCCCATCTGCCGCGCGGCAAAGGGACGGTGGAAGGCTGCACCCTGTGCGTTCACCGCATCGACCAGGGGCGTCCGCCCGCCTGTGTCGAGGCCTGCGGCGCCAAGGCCAAGGGGGCCATGCTGTTCGGCGACCTGAAAGACCCCAACAGCGACATCGCCAAGCGTGTCGCCACCGAAGCCACCAGCCGTATCCGGGCCGATCTTGGGCTGGAGCCGGGTGTTCGCTATCAAGGGATTTGAGCCATGTCGAAGACCGTATACCTGGAGGTCAAGGCTTTTACTCCCGGCTGGCTGGCCCTGGCGGGGGGCTTGGGCGCGGTGATCATGGCGGCGCTGACCGCCGTCGGATACATGGAGCATCAGGGCCACTGGGTCACCGGCATGACCAATCAGGTGGTCTGGGGCATACCCCATGTCTTCGCCATCTTCCTGATCGTCGCCGCTTCGGGGGCGCTGAATATCGCCTCCATGGGATCGGTCTTCGGGCGCGAGGCCTATCAGCCCCTGGGCCGTCTGTCCGGCCTGGTGGCCATGGCGCTGCTGGCCGGAGGTCTCGCCGTTCTGGTGTTGGATCTGGGACGGCCCGACCGGCTGGTGGTGGCCATGACCCATTTCAATTTCAAATCCATCTTCGCCTGGAACGTCATCCTCTATTCCGGCTTCTTCGGCGTGGTGGCGGCCTATCTGTGGACCATGATGGATTGGCGCGGCAAAGCCTTCTATAAAGCCGCCGCCCTAGCCGCCTTTTTGTGGCGACTGGTCCTGACCACCGGCACCGGCTGCATCTTTGGCTTTCTGTTGGCGCGCGAAACCTATGGCGCGGCGATCATGGCGCCGCTGTTCATCGCCATGTCCTTCGCCTATGGGCTGGCGGTATTCATCTTGGTCTTACTCTTCGCCGCCAAGACCACCCGCCGCCCCTTGGGCGATCAGCTCCTGACCCGGCTGGTTCGTCTGCTGGGCCTGTTCGTCGCCGCCAATCTGTATTTCGTGGCGCTTCATCATACAACCCAGCTTTACGTCGCGGGCCGCAGCGCGGTCGAGACCTTCTTACTGACCGCAGGAGGCATCTATACGACGCTGTTCTGGGTCGGCCAAGTGGCGGCGGGCGGGCTGTTGCCGCTGGTCATCGCCTTTGCCGGTTGCGGTCATTCTCCCCGCCGACGGGCCGTCATGGCTTCGGCCTTGGTGGTTCTGGGTGGTTTTGCGCAGGTCTATATTTTAGTTATCGGCGGTCAAGCTTGGCCCTTGGACCTGTTTCCTGGAATGGAAGTCAGCTCCAGCTTCGCCGATGGCCGCATCCATGCATACACTCCGACCTTTTCCGAATCTCTTCTTGGTCTCGGCGGCATCGGCATCTTTGGCCTTATTGTATTGATCGGAGTATCAGCACTTCGTTTTCTTCCCGTCAGCTTCGATGATTCATCCGCCCTATAGCGGCCTCTTCCATTGATCCGCCCCATTACATCCATGCCTTAAGTATGCAATTGTTAACAAATCATTGAGATTTGTTTCAATTCGATGCACATTAACCCCCGGGAGAATAGGGATGATACGGCTACATCTTGGGGGGCAAGGTGACATCTGCCAATATCGCTTTCGACATCAAACAGTCGCAGAACCATCTGGAAGCCATCAGGTCAACGCTGAGGACGCAGGTCTCTGACATTCTGCGGGTCAATATCACTCAGCTTTCGACTCAGACTCCCGATCAAGTCTATGACACCATACTGAATACGCCGGAACTGCTGCATGAATGCTTTCAGTTCTTCCGCACGCAACCTGAACTTTTCAGTCGTGTGATGATCGGCCAGAACAAGCGGCCGATCACCTCGGACGAGGAAGCATTGTGGTGCGGGCGTTCGGTTGCCGATGTGGTGAAGCTGATCGTCCGAGCCTCGGCGAAGCGCCACTTCCGCGCCACGCTGCCCCCTGCACCGCCCCTGGAAATCATCAGGGCTCCCCAACTGACGACACTGGGAATGGCGGCGGTTCGCTTCGGCCTGAAGAAGGCTCCTCCCTCGCCGCTGCCGCAGCCGCTGCCGCAAGGACCGGCGGAAATGCTCTATGGAGCGTTCCGCGAGAATCTTCGGTTCGAGTGGCAGATTCCGCTGATCCCCCATTACGCCCCCATCGAATTGCCGACCATAACCCAGCTGGGCTCGCGCATCCTGACCTTCCGCGAACCGGATCAACTCAAGATTCTAGCCGCTGAAGGGCTGACCCCCGAAGGTCGTCTGCCCCTGCTGCTCGACACCGCCGCCCGCTTACGCGGCCCCGATGGCGGCGTCGATTCCCGCGCCTTGGCCGAAGCTTTCGAGAAGCTGGACTTAAGCACCATCTTCCCCGATCTGGCCGAAAACGGCGCCCGGCGCGCGGTGGCTCTTATCGCCACCATGGAAGCCCGCATCTTCCAGATGCTGCAACCCGCCCTGGACAACAACCTGAAGCTGACCACCATCTTCTTGTTCTCGGCCCTGTCACGCATGGGCGAGAAAGCATTCCGCCAGGGCCTTGGCCCGACCGGAGCCTTGTGGGCGATCCAAAAGCTGGCGAAGCATTTGGAAACCTGCAAACCCTGGCCGCGCAATCTTACCAGCATGAAGCAAGCGTCAGAACGAGCCATGGCCTTTGCCATCGACCTGGATAGCGGCTTACCAGCCCAAAATCCGGTAAAGACGGCCCCCACACCAAAACCCGTCGCCAAGGCCCCCGCCGCCAAGATGGCAACCACACCCCCGGTCCCGTCGGGTCCGGCACGGGCATCACGCTCCCCCGTATCGGCAGCCTCACCTCGATAAACCACCACAGGCGACCGAGATCTGGCCCCAAGCCCCTGATCCTTCACTGGATCGGGGGTGTTTCGATTCGGGCACACCCAGCGCAGCCCGCCATCACTGACCGTGCTTCCCCGAATCAGCACAACGTCTCACACTGAAAAAAGAGACACTGGGAAAATACGATTTTTCCAAATTCATACTTTTGAAAGTTTCCCCCCCAATACTTATATACCGTCCACTAGGGGTCCGCCGCAAAAGCCGAAGAGAGAACATATGTCACACATGGATCGGCAGGAAGTCCTCGGAAGCGTCCAGAAGTACATGGATGATGACAATCTCCCCATGGCGACCGAGGCTCTCATCATCGGGCTGAGACAGCAACCGAACGAACCGACATATCTCCGCCTGTTGGGGCGATTATGCCAGACATTGGAACGTTGGGAGGAGGCCCGACAGGCCTATCTGGCCTTGTTACGCCTTATTCCCGGCGATACAGAAGCCGTCCAGGCGCAAGCCCAACTAGAGCCGAAACGCCGTGAAATCGAGTCGTCCCCGCTGAACTACGGCAAGGGAAAAATTTGCCAGTTCAGTGTCCACCAATGTTTCACTGCCGGGAAATACCCAACATCCATGTTGTATGAGATGTTGGGCGATATGCTGCTGGAAGAACCGAACTTAGCCATCTACGGAAGCGGCCCATTCTTAGACGATCTGCTGCGGCATACCCCGGAACTGGCAGAGGTGGCCATTGCCCTGGTTGCGGATAATCCTGCTGACGCCCCCGCGATTGGTCTGCCGATCGTGGCGCCGGATCAACTCCCCGACGCGGTTGAAACTGTTTTTCTCTGCGGCACCCGCGCCTTCGAGCGTCTGCAAATGTTCCACCGACTGCCCAAAGGCAAGCGAGTGATTGACGCCGGTCTGCTTGCCCGCAGTTCCATGGCGGAGCAGTTGAGCTACGCCTGGGGGCCTATCGACCCACACATTTATCCCCTGCATATTCCCGATCTGGCCGTCAGGCCCGGACTGGATGTCCTCATCCTCGATTGCCCCGCCCGGAATCTGGCGCTGATGCCCAACGGTCTCGGCTATGTCAGCAACGCCTTGGATAAGACCGCGCTGAACTTCCAGGTTCTTGACGCGGACATCATTCTCTACCATCGCCACCATATCCGCCAACTCCTCGACGAGGGCGGCAAGATCATGGGGCCTTCCGGCGAGCCTCTGCCGCGCGACCCGTGGAAAGCGGAACACGCCCGCTTATGGGAGAGTGGCGAAATTCTTCCGATCTTCGAGGCCGAGATTATCGAACTGGCCGAAATCATAGCCAATGCCAAACCCAAGGTTCTGGGAGTATCAGTCCACTCTTGCAATGATCGGTTCTCCCGCCGGGTCGTAGAGGAAGTTCGAGCACGCCACCCAGAGGTGGTCATCATCGCGGGGGGCTATAATTGCCAGAATGAAGCCATGGGAATGAAAGGCTTTCCAGCTGCGGACTATATCTGCATCGGCGAAGCCGATCTGACCGTCGGCCCCCTGTGCGAGGCTTTGGCCGCCGGAGAAAAGCCGGTGGACGTTCCCGGCGTCAAGTC
>JAYTWE010000304.1:0-2519 GCA_043744055.1 Magnetospirillum sp. | reverse complement strand
ATCCTTATAGCCCATCATAAAAAGTATGGACCCAGCCATTTCATGACGGGGTCCATATTGAAACGTTCAGGTCTGTGCTCAGGAGTTATGGAGACCACCGCGAAGGATGCGGATGTAATTGACGCGATCGAAGGCGGCCGCATCGGTTACGGCTCCACGGCTCATACGGCCACGAATATCGGATAAGGTCTCCACCTCGCGGGCTTGCAGGTCGGCAACCAAACCATCGTGCAGTGTCTTCATATAGCCAACGCCATGGCGGAGCAGAGCCGAGGTGGTCATAACCACATCGGCACCGACGAACAGGTATTTGATGACTTCGGCCGAGGTCTGGACGCCGGTGCTCGCGGCGATGGAGCCTTTGATATTACCAGCCAGGGCGGCAATCCAGAGTAAGGGGAGGCGAATCTCGCCTTTATGACTGAGCTTGAGGTCACGGATCAGTGACAACTCTTCCAGGTCGATATCGGGTTGATAGAACCGGTTGAAAAAGACGAAACCATCGGCTCCGGCCTGATCCAGGGTCTTGACCATATGGCCGATGGAGCTGAAATAAGGGCTGAGCTTTACGGATACCGGAATCGAAACGGCCTGTTTCACCGCCTTCAGAATATCCATATACCGGGCTTCCACATCGACTCCGCTGATGGAGATGTCGGTGGGAAGGAAGTAGATATTCAGCTCGATAGCTTGCGCCCCGGCCTCTTCCATCTGGGTGGCATAGTCGATCCATCCCGTTTGGGTCGTACCGTTCAGGCTGGCGATCACCGGGATGTCCACGGCCGCACGGGTCTTGCGGATTAGCTCCAGATAGTTCTTCGGCCCCACATTTTCAGCCATGTGGGCCGGGAAATAGGAGAATGCCTCGGAATTACCCTCGGCAATAAGGCGCTCCATTTCATCGATTTCGTTTTCGATATCTTCTTGGAAGATGGAGGGCAAGACGATGGCTGCCGCGCCGCAATCTTCAAGCTTGCGGACATTGCCGAGATCAAGAGCCAGCGGCGATGCCGAAACCACCAAGGGATTCTTGAGGTTCAGGCCGAGATAGCGGGTGGACATATCCATGGAGTGATCCTCTCTTTCTCCGGTCGCATTCCGGTTGCTCCATGAGGCTAGCGTGGCCGCGTCGTCCAGGCAAGTCACCCTGCGTCGACAGAGGGTCGGTTAAGCTTTATCTTTATAGCCATCATGACTTTTTTCTCTCCGCCTCATCTTTGGCTCGCGCTCAGTCCCCATGGTTTCGGCCATGCGGCCATGACCGCGCCGGTTATTGCCCAATTACGCCGTCGGTTACCCTCGCTGCGATTGACCATTCAGACGGGTCCATCGGTTCCGCGGGACTTCCTGGAAAGCCGATACGGGACCGATTTCATTCTGGTCCACGAGATTCCTGATTTCGGTCTTAGCATGCTGTCCGCCACGAAGATTGATGAAGCCGCTTCGGCGAAACGATATCAGTCTCTTCACGCCCATTGGCCGTTGGTGGTCGCGGCGGAAGCCGAGCGATTGCGTCAGGCGGCTCCTGATCTTGTTCTCGCCAATGTTCCTTACGTCACCATGGCGGCGGCGGCCAAGGCCAAGATAAGGGTGGTCGGGTTCAGCTCGTTGCAATGGCTTGATATCTACCGCCAGTATCTGGGGCATCGCCCCGAGGCGGCTGAAATCATTGGTCAGATGGCGGCTGCCTATAACAGCGCAGCCACGTTCTTGCGGGTAACCCCAGCCATGGAGATGCCCAGCTTGACCAATATCCAAGATATCGGGCCGGTCGGTTCTTGCGGGATGACCAGAAAGGCTGAACTCCGTCGCGCCTTGAATGCGGGGGAGGGGGAGAAGATCGGCCTGATCGCCTTTGGCGGTATCGATCACGATCTTGATCTTAGCCGGTGGCCTCGGTTGGAGGGGTGGACTTGGCTGAGTACATTGCCATGTCCGCCAGGACGAGAAGACCTTCGCCCCTGGAAATCCGCCGGTTTTTCCTATGCCGATATGGCTGCCTCGGTCGAGGTCATCATTACAAAGCCTGGTTATGGCACTTTTGTCGAGGCCGCCATGGCTGGAATCCCCGTTTTGTACCAGACACGGCTAGACTGGCCGGAATGTCCGCACCTGGACAATTGGCTTAAGAAGAATGGCAGGGGGATGGAAATTCAGGTCGAGGAATTGTTGGCGGGGGGGCTTCCAGAGAAACTGCAAAAGTTGTTTTCTCTTTGTGTTCCGAGGCTTGCGGAGGCATCTGGAAATGTTGAGGCCGCTTCAGTGCTGCAAACCCTTCTGGAAAAGCCACGCTCAATCTGCGAGTGCAGTTGAAATAATAAAAATTTGTCACGGCGGGGTATCGAAATCCGTTCACAGAATAGTTATGTCTGTGACGTCGGTTGACCGTGCCGTGGTACGCGACCGTTTCGGCCTCTCCGGTCATCTCCTCTTCCGGGCAGCGCTGATCCAGACTAGGCGGGGCGACTTCATATGCGACGAAGTCAGCCCCGCTTTTCTTCTTTGAGGGGGGGGGGGCA
>JAYTWE010000303.1:0-6184 GCA_043744055.1 Magnetospirillum sp. | reverse complement strand
CGCACTAACTCCGTCGTTTTACCTTTGGGCTTGTCAGCATGAGCATCCGCTCCCACTCAAGCAGGCTCGAAACCAAGCGCGCCGCGAACTCGGGGTGCCTCGGCACTGGCTCCGCTGGCGGAAACCGCAAGGGCGGCGAGGGCGGCTCCGGTGAACAGAATGCTCTTCATTGCATTTTTCCTCCCAATGGGTGTCATGCGATTGGTGCTTATTTTTCTTGGTTAGTACGAGAACGGATACAGCTTCCAATAGGACTTGATGAGACGCCAGCGGTGAACCAGCCCGTCGGGCTCGAAGATCAGGAACAGCACGATGGCCAATCCGATCGCCGCCTCTTTGATATAGGCAAGGGCACTGGTCAGGGCGGGGATATCGCCGGTGAAATGTTTGATGGTGCTGACAGCGGCCTCGGTGCCTTCGGGCAGCAGGACCATGAAGGCGGTGCCCATCAGGGTTCCCATGACCGATCCCATTCCTCCGATGATAATCATCCCGAGGAATTGGATGGAGAGCAAGATGGTGAAGCCTTCCGCCGAGACGAAGCCCAGATAGTGGCCGTACAGCGCACCGCCGACTCCGGCATAGAAGGACGAAATGCCAAAGGACAGAATGCGGTATTTGGTGAGGTTGATCCCCATCACCTCGGCCGACAGATAGTGGTCGCGCACGGCGACGAAGGCGCGGCCATCGCGGGTGCGCAGCAGATTGGCTCCCAGCAGATACATCACCACCACAAAGAACAGCACCACGTAGAAGAAGCCCTTATCGCCGCCGATCTCGTAGCCGAAGACGTTGATGGGGTTGGCCGTGGCGCCGCTGGAGCCGCCGGTGAACCAGTTGGCGCGCGAGAAGAAGTCTTCCAAGATGAACTGCGAGGCGAAGGTGGCGATGGCCAGATACAGCCCCTTCAACCGCCCGGCGGGAATGCCGAACAGCAATCCCAGCAGAGTGGTTAGCACTCCGGCTAGGGGAATGGCCGCCAGGACCGGCACTCCGAAGGAATTGTTCAGCCAGGCCGAGGCGAAGGCTCCGAAGCCGAAAAAGGCGGCATGGCCTAACGAGATTTGTCCGGTGGAGCCCACCAAGATGTTCAGGCCCAAGGCGGCGATGCCGTAATAGCCGATCTGGATCAGCAGCGCCAAATGGTAGTTGCTGACCACTAAGGGCGCGGCCACGGCCACGGCGATGCCGAACAGGCACCAGTTCCGCGAGGCCGGTGTCAGGAACAAAGTGGTGTCGGCCCCGTAGCTGGTCTTGAACTGGCCGCAGGGAATGAGGCTGGAGGAAATCATTGCCTTATACCCTCTCGATGGTCTTGGTGCCGAACAGACCGTAGGGCTTGATCATCAAGATGATGACCAGCACATAGAACGGCGCGACGGTGTAAAGATTGCCCAGATGCAGATATTGGCCATCGACGTATTCAGCCAGATTCTCCAACAAGCCGATAATCAGCCCGCCGATGATGGCCCCGATAATGGAGTCCAGCCCGCCGACGATCACCGCCGGGAAAACCTTGATGCCGAAGAAGGACAGGGCCGAGGAGACGCCGTTGACCATGCCGACCACCACCCCGGCCAGGGCCGAGACCATGGCGGAGATGGCCCAAGCCATGGCGAAGACGTTCTTCACCGAAATCCCCAGGCTTTGCGCCACCTGCTGATTGAAGGCGGTGGCCCGCATGGCGAGGCCCATGCGCGAATATTTAAAGAACCAGGCAAACAGCCCCATGATGACCACGGACACCACCAGGCTCATCAGATAGGCGGGCTGAACCTGCAATCCCAGCACATTGACCGCCTTCACCGGGAAGATTTCCGGGAAGGGCTGGGGCCAGACGCCGAAGATGGACTTCATTACCGCCTGGAAGAAGATGGACAGGCCGATGGTGACCATGATGACCGAGATCACCGGCTCGCCGATCATCGGCCGCAGCACCAACATCTGCAAAGCGATGCCGAAAATCAGCATGAATAAGAAGGTGAGCGGGAAGGCGATCCAGAACGGCAGCGCCATGCTGGTGACCAGCCACCAGCAGGTCCAGGCCCCGATCAGCAGGAACTCGCCCTGGGCGAAGTTCACCACCTGGGTGGATTTGTAGATCAGCACGAAGCACATGGCGACCACGCCATACAGCGTGCCGACGATGACGCCGTTGACGATGAGCTGGAACAGCAGACTGGATTCCATAGCGGGCGCTCCTATTCGGCGGCCATCTGGGCGGCGGGCGGGGGCAGCAGGGTCACCACTTTCAGTTCGGTCTTGATCCGCGAGGTCGAGCCGTCCTGGAAGGTGATGATGGCATCGACCGGAACCATGACGCGCTCGCCATAGATCGAATCGATGATGTCGCCGTATTTGTCGTTGATGACGCCGCGCCGGACCTTGCGGGTGCGGGTCAACTCGCCGTCATCGGCGTCCAGCTCTTTGTACAGCAGCAGAAACTTACGGATTCGCTGGGGTTCGGGCAGGGTCTGGTTGACCTTCTCCACCTCGGCGGTCAGCAACTCATAGACCTGGGGTTGCGCCGAGAGATTGGTGTAGTTGGTGAAGGAAATTCCCTTGGCTTCGGCCCACTTCGCCACGATGGAAAAGCGGATGCAGATGATGGCCGACAGGTAAGGCTTGGTGTCGCCCAAGATCACCGCTTCGGCGATGAAGGGGGAGAACTTCAGCTTGTTCTCGATGAACTGAGGCGAGAAGCGCACTCCCAACGCGGTGGTGGCCAGATCCTTGATGCGGTCGATCACCACCAAATGACCGTTTTCTTTCTTGATATAGCCAGCATCGCCGGTCTTCAGCCAGTTGCCGTCCACGATGTCGGCAATGCTGGCATCCGGGCTTTTGTAATAGCCGGTGAACATGCCGTCGGTGGTGGCGACGATCTCGCCGACGCCGTTGGCATCGGGATTGTTGATGCGAAGCTTGGCGTCGTCGAAGGGAATGCCGACGCTATCGAAGTCGATATCGCCGTCCCGATGAACGGTATAGGCCCCGGCCAGTTCGGTCTGGCCGTAAATCTGGCGCAACGGAACCCCCATGGCCAGGAAGAAGCGGAAGGTGTCCGGCCCCAGCGCCGCGCCGCCGGTGGCGGCCGAGCGCAGGAATGAAAAGCCGATCCGGTCACGCAGGGCCGAGAACAAGATGATATCGGCCAGCTTGGAACGGCGGCCCTCGTCCAGCGCCTTCATGCCCAGCTTCATGCCCAGATTGAACATCCATTGCTTGAAGCGGGTGGAATCCATCATGCGGGCGCGGATATCGGCGGCGATGGTCTCCCACATGCGCGGCGCCAGCAAGACGAAGTTGGGGCCGATCTCCCGCATATCGGCCATCATGGTTTCAGGCTCTTCCACGAAATTGACGATGTTGCGGCAGACCAGCGGTTGGGCCACGGCATAGATCTGTTCCATGATCCAGGGCAGCGGCAGCACCGAGACGTAATCATCGCCCGCCAGCTTGGTATCTGCCCGCAGATAGGCGGCGGCATGGCGTAAGAAGGGGCCAGCCTGCAACATGGCCAGCTTGGGGTTCGAGGTGGTGCCCGACGTGGTGCAGAGGATGGCGACGTCGTCGCCCTTGCCCTTGGCCACTTCCGCTTCGAACAGACCGGGCTTGGCCTGTAACAGGTCTTCGGCCTTGACCCGTAGATCGGCGGCCGAGATCAGCCGGGTATCCTTGTATTTGCGCATGCCGCGCGGATCGAAATAGACGATGTATTTGAGGCAAGGAACCTCCGCGGAGATTTCCAGCAGCTTGTCCACCTGCTCTTCGTCCTCGGCCAGCACGGTGGTGGCTCCGGTATAGGTCAGCAGATAGGCGACTTCGGCATTCATGGAATCATGGTAGATGCCCAGGGACAGAGCGCCGACGGCATGGGCCGCCACCTCGCCCCACAGGCTTTCCGGCCGGTTCTTGCCAAGGATGGCGACCACGTCGCCGCGCTGGACCCCCAGGGCGGTCAGACCCAGGGCCAGCATCTTCACCTTTTCCAGGTAATCGGCCCAGGTGAAGGCGTTCCAGATGCCGAATTCCTTTTCCCGCATGGCGGTGTCGGTGGGCCAGCGGGCCGCGTTGTGGATCAGCGCCTTGGGGAAGGTGTCGTGGACGGAGGTGTCCAGAATCTCGCTCATTGTTCAGGCCCCTCAAGCGCCGGGCGCGAACTCCGTTCGCTTGGCTTACGCGCCATGAGACGCGCCGACCTTTGGTCGCAACTCCTCGCAAGCGCTCGTCGGTCCATGCCTCTCTTGGGCGCCAGAATCTCGCTCATCACGCCGCGTTCTCCCCTGCCGATTCTTCGTCGTCGTCGATGCCCAGATAGGCCACCTTCACCCGCTCATTGGCCATGACCTCGTCGGGGAGGCCATCGGCGATCTTGCGGCCGAATTCCAGCACCATCACCCGGTGCGAGATGTCCATGACCACGCCCATATCGTGCTCGATCATCACCACGGTCATGCCCCATTCCTCGTTCAGATCGACGATGTAGCGGGCCATATCCTCCTTCTCTTCCAGGTTCATGCCCGCCATGGGCTCATCCAGCAAGATGATGGAAGGCTCCACCGCCATGGCGCGGGCCAGCTCCACCCGCTTGCGCAAGCCATAGGGCAGGGTGCCCGCCACGGCCTTGCGGATATGGGCGATTTCCAGAAAGTCGATGATGTCTTCCACCTTGCGGCGGTGGGCCAGCTCTTCCCGCCGTGCCCCGCTGGCCCAGTACAGCGCGCCGGTCAGCGCATTATTGTGCAGCAGGTGGTGGCGGCCGACCATGATGTTGTCCAGAACGCTCATATGGGCGAACAGCGCCAAATTCTGGAAGGTGCGGCCCAGGCCCAGTGTGGCGCGCAGATTGGGAGTAAGCCCGGTGACGTCGCGTCCGTTCAAAAGCACACGGCCTGAATTGGGCTTATAGCGACCGGAAATGCAGTTCAGCATGGAGGTCTTGCCGGCCCCGTTGGGGCCGATGATAGAGAACAACTCTCTTGGCTTGACCTCGAAGCTGACCTCGGTCAGAGCGCGCACGCCGCCGAATCCCAGCGATACGTCACGCACCTCAAGTACGGGACGCACCTCAAGCACTGGACGTGCTTCGGGCGCGGTTATCTTATCCACGGACATTACTCTGTCTCCCGGACCTGATCTGCCTTATGGGGCCGACCGTGAAGTTTCCACCCTGTGAGGGCCTCTCTTTAAGCGGAGGCTCCATCTTGAAAACGAGCATACGTTTTTTTAATCGCGGTGCAAGCGAGTTCAGCTCTGTCCGCGTAACATATTGATGATGCCGGAAAAGTCGGTGCCACCCTGACCGCTGCCGACCATCATGGCGTAAAGTTGAGCGGCTTCGGCTCCCAGCGGGATGGTGGCTCCGGCCACCTGAGCGGCTTCAACCGCCAGCTTCAAATCCTTCAGCATCATGGCGGCGGCGAAACCGGCCTTGTAGTCGCGATTGGCGGGCGAGGTGGGGACGGGACCTGGAACCGGGCAATAGGTGGTCATGGACCAGCACTGTCCCGAAGATTTGGACGCGATATCGAACAGCTTCCCGGCATCCAGCCCCAGCTTTTCCGCCAGAGCAAAGGCTTCGCACGTGCCGATCATGGAAATGCCCAACAGCATGTTGTTGCAGATCTTGGCGGCTTGGCCGTTGCCGGGACCACCGGCATGAACGATGGTCTTGCCCATGACCTCAAGGAAGGGCCGGGCGCGCTCGAACGCGGCATCAGGGCCGCCCACCATGAAGGTCAGGGTTCCGGCTTCGGCTCCTCCCACGCCGCCCGAGACCGGCGCATCCACGAAGCCGTGGCCGGCCTTGGCCGCTTCGTCCGAGACGGATCGCGCCGTCGCCACGTCGATGGTGGAGGAATCAATGAACAGGGTTCCAGGTTTGGCGGCGGCAAAGGCCCCGCCGTCACCCAGCATCACCGCTTTCACATGGGCTCCGGCGGGCAGCATGCTGACCACCACATCCACGCCCATGGCCGCGTCACGAGCGGTGGTGACTGCTGCTGCTCCGGCATGGGTGGCGGCTTGGCGGGCGGTTTCGGAGAGGTCGAAGGCCGTGACCGCGTGTCCGGCCTTCAACAGGTTGCGCATCATCGGTGCGCCCATATTGCCCAGTCCGATAAAACCGACGCTCGCCATTATGTATCTCTCCCCGATTTGGGAGTGCGGGCGGGACGCCCGC
>JAYTWE010000302.1:0-4769 GCA_043744055.1 Magnetospirillum sp. | reverse complement strand
ATCCCCACCGTGCTCCACCGGTCACCCAACCAACCGGCCAGGGGAGCCATCAGGCCATAGAGCAGCTTACCCGCCACGATCAAGGCCAAAACCTCTTCGTAGGACAGCCCCATTTCCGTGGGCAGAACCAGGGCGGAAATGAAGAAAATGGGTTCGAAGATATGAGCATAAGCGTGACCGGCGCAGGAAAACGCCAACGAGGCCTGGGCGGAGCGATGAGAAATGGCGGCGGGCGACATGCGAGCAATACCAATCTTGAAATGATTCGACCACATTGACACTTCGGCGACAGATTTTGCAATGTGACACCATGCATTTATGGCGTGCGGCCTTGCATCCCCGTTGTCTTTGAACGACATTGGTATGGTCTACTGACCTTCCCGCCTCACAGGACCTTTGCGCCTTCCATGAGCATGTCATCCGTCCTCATCATCAGCGTGGCTGCCGGGATCATCCTGGTGGTTGGCGGTAGCCTAATGATGTACATGGCCGGGCTGGTCAAAAACGCCTACGAGCTGAAGGTTCAGATCAACCACGACATTGATGAGCGACTCGGCAAAATGGCCGAGGACCTGGACAAAAAAAGCCGCTGGATCAAGCGCGACCTGCTGGAAGAGATCGAAAAGATCAAAGCGGGGATAGAGCTCGACAACGCGCAGAAGTTCGCGAATCTCGGCGAGCCGCTGCTGAAGCGCATTGATGAGCTGGACCAGATCGTACGCAAAGAACGCGACGAATGGGTCAAGGCCATCGAAAGCGATCGCGAGAATATCACCAAGCTTGACGGCAAGATCGGAGCTTTACGGCGCGACATGAAGCAACAGGCCGCAGCCGAGGTAAGCTCTCCGGCGGTGGATGCCACCATGGCTGCCCTGGCAGAACTCAAAGCCGAGGCCGATGGTTCAACCGCCACTCCACCGCTTCCCGCTCCCGATCTTGGAACCAAGACATGAGCTTCTCCATCGGTCGCAGGTTAAGACGTCAGTTGGCCATACGTCTTGGATTAGGGGGGCTTTTCATCGCTGCCGCCCTGGGTGGTGGCGTCCTTTGGCACGAGATCGAGCAGATCGAAGATGCCCTTGTGGAAGAGGCGGTAGAGCAAGCCAAATCCCTGTCTCCACGACTCCCCGCCCGCCTGACCGCCAGCTCGGCTCCCCAAGCCCAAGCCGCGCTGGAATCCTTCCTGGCCGAACGGCAGCAGAACCGCTGGGATCACTTCATCGGCGCGGAAATCTATGGCCGCGATCACGCGACCCTGGCCGAGGCCTTGACCGATGACAGCTCCGAGATCAGCGCCGCCATAGATCGGTCCCGCCACGTCTTTCCCGATGCGGGGGAAAGCTGGTATTTCGCCCATCGGGGTGATGGCAAGTTCTATCTTCAGGTCATGACCGGTCTGGCGGATGGATCGGGTCAGGCCAATGCCGGTTATTTTGAAGGCATCTACCACGTCACGCCCGCCCGGCTGAAGGAAGCCCGCCATGCCGGGCTGCGCTCCGCCATGCTGGTCATCTTGGCGGTTCTGGCCACATCGGGCCTACTCTACCCCATCATTCTCCAGCTCAATCGCGGCATGGAGGCCGGAGCCCTGGCTCTGCTAGCGGCCAATGTGGGAGCCATCGAGATGTTGGGAAACGCCATCGCCAAGCGCGATAGCGACACCAACAGCCATAACTACCGGGTCACCCTCTATGCCCTGCGGCTGGCCGAAGCCGTCGGGCTACCCTCTGCGTCCATCCGCAGCCTGATTAAGGGCGCATTCCTGCACGATGTGGGGAAGCTGGCCATTCCCGATTCCATTTTGCTGAAGCCCGGCAAGCTGAACGATGCCGAGTTCACCATCATGAAGACTCATGTCTCTCATGGGCTGGACGTGGTCGCACGGTTCGAGTGGCTGAAAGATGCCGCCGACGTGGTCGGCTATCACCACGAGAAATTCGACGGCAGTGGTTATGACGAGGGCTTGGCTGGCGAGCAGATTCCCATCACGGCACGCATCTTCGCCATCGCCGACGTCTTCGATGCGCTGACCTCGCGTCGGCCCTACAAGGAACCGCTTCCGGTTGCCGAGGCCACCGCCATCATGCTGGCTGGACGGGGCAGCCATTTCGATCCGGCTCTGCTGGACCCGTTCTTCACCATGGCATCCGATCTCTATGCCGAATTCGGCGGCCGCGAGGATATCGGGCTGGATAATACCCTTCGCAATCTGGCGACCCACTATTTCTTGGATTCTCTGGCCTCCTGAGCCGCCATGATTTCGGCGACGGCCGTCTTGCCATCGGCGCGCAGCCCCTCAATCACGCCAGAACGGTCCTCGGCGCTTCGATTCTGACTCATCTTCCACTTGCCCTCCAGACGGGAAATGGAAATTTCAAATCCAACGATTCCCGCCAATTGAGCCATTACGTAATCCGGCGGCGCATCACTGACCGCCCAAGAATCCACGCGGCCATGCTCTTGCCGCCCGGTCAGCATGGAGACGATCCGCAACAGCTGATCCGGCTCGTGATGGACCGTCACCGCCCCTGCGGCATGGACCGCAGTATAGTTCCAAGTGGGCACCACCTTTCCGGTCTCACCCTTGGACGGATACCAAGATGGCGAGACATAGGCCTCGGGGCCGGGAAAGATCACCAGCGACGGCGCCCCCGCCTCCAACAACCGCCAATGAGGATTGGCGCGGGCGAAATGTCCGTACAAAGTTCCAAACGCTCCCATGGTCCGAGACAGCACCAAGGGAAGGTGGCTGACCTCAGGACCATCAGGGCCATTGCTGACCAAAACAGCCAAACCGACAGCATCCATGGCGTCGTGAAGGGCCGTCAGTTCCTCTTGTTTGAAATGTGACGGCAGATACATGCGAGCCTCCAAGAGATGGAGTTATTCTGACAGGGTTGCCATGACGCGACGACTTCCTTAAAAAGGCGCTTCCACGGGGCGCGCTGGCCCTTGGCCGCAACTCCGCGCCAATGAATATTTCATTGGTGCGTCGCTTTGAAGGGAAATGCTCATGCGCGCCGAAATCGAGGCGTTGGCCGCCGAAATCCAGCGTTCCATCGCGCTGCTGAAGCGCCATCTCGACTGGGATGCCGCGCTGATGCGCTTGGACGAGCTGAATGCCCAGGCGGAAAATCCCGACTTGTGGAACAACGCCACGGCGGCGCAGCAGATCATGCGCGAGCGTACCGAGCTTGACACCTCCATCCAAGGCGTCCGCAGCGCCCAACGGGAAATGGCCGATCTGCTGGAACTGGTCGAACTGGCCGAGGCCGAAGGCGACACCGCCGTGGTGGATGATGCCGAGGCTCAAATTCGCGCCATCAAGGACCACATGGCCAAGATGGAGCTGGAGACCTTGCTATCCGGCGAGGCCGACCACAACGACTGTTATATGGAAATCAACGCCGGAGCGGGCGGCACCGAATCCCAGGATTGGGCGCAGATGCTGTTGCGCATGTATACCCGCTGGGCGGAAAAGCACGGCTATAAGGTCGAATGGCTGGAACAGAGCGACGGCGAACAAGCCGGCATCAAATCGGCCACCATCCGCATTATCGGCCATAACGCCTATGGCTGGATGAAGACCGAAAGCGGCGTCCACCGTCTGGTCCGTATCTCGCCCTATGACAGCGCAGCCCGCCGTCACACCAGCTTTTCCTCGGCCTGGGTCTATCCGGTGATCGACGACACCATCGACATCCAGATCAACGAAAGCGAATGCCGCATTGATACCTACCGCGCCTCGGGCGCCGGTGGTCAGCACATCAACAAGACCGATTCCGCCGTTCGCATCACCCATCTTCCCACCGGCATCGTCGCCGCCTGTCAGATGGAGCGGTCGCAGCACCAGAACCGCGCCCGCGCCTGGGATATGCTGCGCGCCCGCATGTACGAAGCCGAATTGCAGAAACGCGAAACCGCCGCCCAGGCTCTGGAAGATCAGAAGACCGATATCGGCTGGGGCCACCAGATCCGCTCTTACGTGTTACAGCCCTACCAGATGGTCAAGGATCTGCGCACCAATGTAGAGACTTCCGACACCCAGGGCGTTCTGGACGGAGACCTGGACCCGTTCATGGCCGCATCCCTGGCCAGCCGCATCAAGGGTGAAGCTGGCGGCGGCTGAGTTTTATCGTGTTGTTCATTTGCAATTCCGCCGTTCCGCCCTATACCTTATAGCATCGAGATTTCTCTCGCGAAGGACGGACATGAAGCGGATTTTCATCACGGCATTAGTCGCCTTTACCTTAGCGATCGCGGGCATGGGCGATGCATTGGCCAAGGCTGGCAGCTCGTCTCGCTCCAGCAGCGGCGGAAGCAGCGGCAGCTTTGGCTCCAAGGGCTCGCGCACCCATGACGCCCCCATGGAGCGCTCCCTGACTCCGCCGACAGCGACGCAGCGTCCCGCCGGACCGCCCCCCATGCCCCAGACCGCGCCGCGCCCTGGTAATGTGGATGCCGCCCCGCTCTCCGCGCGCCCAGGTCTGGCCGGTGGTGCGCCCATGGCCCCCATATCCCAGCCCGGCTTCTTCCAGCGCAACCCCTTCATGGCCGGTATGGCTGGCGGTCTGGTCGGAGCCGGTATCGGCAGCATGATTTTCGGCCACTCCCCCGCTCTGGCCGCCGCTGGCGAAGCCGCTCCGGGCGCCAGCATGATGGGCCTGTTGCTGCAACTGCTGTTGATTGGTGGATTGGCATGGTTAGCCATTCGCCTGTTCCGCCGCAAAACAGCCGATGCCGGACCAGTCGCAAACCCCTATCTGCGG
>JAYTWE010000301.1:0-4375 GCA_043744055.1 Magnetospirillum sp. | reverse complement strand
GCTGGTCGACCCCCATAAGCCCGAAGAGGCGGAAGAGGCTGCCGCCATCAACCGTAAGATTGTGCGCCGAGCCCTGGCTATGGACGGAACCTGTACCGGCGAACATGGAATCGGTCACGGCAAAATGGAATTTCTGGAAGAAGAGTTCGGTGACGGCCTCGACATCATGCGGAAAATCAAAGCCGCCATCGACCCGCAAGGGATCATGAACCCCGGAAAAATCGTCAACTGATCGAACTAAACCTCAGCCAATTGCGGATAAAGCAATTGCACCATGAAATGGGCAATCGCCGGAGCTTCCGAAGGCATGGCCGCCATCAGCGCGGCCTCGGCGGCATCGCACTGATCTTGTCCACTCAGCCCGGCACATCGGGCTTTCCTGACCACATGGGTCACGAGATCTATCAATGATGGGCTCATGGGCTTCCCTCCCCAGCGGCCGTTTCAACTCAAGGCTACAATCCCCCGAAAGCAAGGGAACAATCCAACCGCGAATATGGAGAAATTGTGACGCTAGCTGACGCAATCTGAAGGATCATTCAGACGACGGCGCTGAAATCCGCAACAAACGGATAAAGCTGCTCGACGATTAGAACTGCAATCGAGGGAGAGAGGCTTGGCATCATGGACAAAAGAACCCCTACGGCGGCAGTCTGCTGATCCCGACCACTCAGCCCTTGTCCTTTGGCATTCACCACGGCTTGCTTGATGATTTCGATCAGTGAAGGGTCCATGGCCAGCTCTTTCAAGCGTAAAGTTCCGCAAGATTACATATGCATATCTTGCGGAACCGCCCGTTTGCTTGCCACCAACTTTCAGGAAGGAGTTGTGACGGCTTGTTTCAGCCAAGCCTAATGTTTTCCCATCACATCACGATATGCGTGCCAACTGGCATGAGCCACCAGCGGCAGCGTGAACGCTAACCCGATAAAAGCGATGGCCATCCCGAAGAATGTGATGATGGCGATGGTCGCGGCCCAACCAATCATGGTGCGCCAATTGCGCAGCACGGCATTAACACTGAATTCGATGGCCTCCATGACGCCCACATCACGCTCCAACAACATGGGCATGGCAAAAACGCTGATGGAGAAAGCGATGGCGGCCAGCACCCCACCGACCATGGTACCAACGGAAAGGAACCGTATGGATTCGGGCTGCAACACCACATCGACGATAAAGTTATCCAGACCCAGCGGAACGCCCGGCGGATAGAACAAGGCGAACACCACCAATCCCAACAAGAGCCAGGCCATCATTAAGATCGAGAGGATCATGCCCATATTAGCGATCTGGCTGGTTCGCTTGAATACGCTGGAAACAACCAGACCGAGGGAAATGTCTTCACCCTGCTCCAGCCTGCGGCTGATCTCATAAAGAAAGACCGCCGCCAGCGGCCCCACCAGCATGAAACCGGCAGATACAGGAAAGAGCAGCGACCCCATCCCCAGAGAGTTCAAGACCAGGAACAACACCCCCCCCATTCCGGCGTAGAAAGTCCCAAAGCCAAGACTGAGAACGGGTTGCCTCCACATATCGCGCCAACCAGCCCCCAGCCATTCCGAAGACTGAGCCGGAGATACGACATGAGAAGCGGGAGGATGGGACTCGACGACTAAGCTCATCATGGCTGCCCCCTACGAAATTCAGATATGGATGCCGGTTCGGACAAGAGCATCCGATTCAGACCATATCTGCATAGGTGGAAACTCGTGATTGCTCCGACAAGGCCCGCACCTCCATTCTTTTTGATTTCCTCAAGACTGGTGCTTTCTCCGTAACGGCATTAGATTAGTAACTTCAGACCTTTTGGGAGTTGCGCCAGATGCCCAAGACTCTATTGCTTGCCGCAGCCCTTTTTACCTTTTCCGTTCCAGCCATGGCGGAAACCCTGATTACCGAGACTGAAGCAGCCCTGCCTGCGGCCAGCGGCATCACCATGCGCGGCGTCACCCGTGGGCCATCGGTAAAGCTCGTCAATCCAAGCGACACCAAGTCCCCCTTCGCTCTGAAAGTAGCGTTCGAGGCCCATGGCGGCGCCAAGGTCGAGCCGAGCTCGGTTAAGGTGGTCTATCTGAAGTCCCCCGCTGTGGATATCACGGATCGGGTAAAGCCCTTCATCACCGCCAATGGCATTGACATGAGCAAGGCGGAAGTTCCGCCGGGCCAACACGCCATCCGGGTTGATGTCAAAGATAGCGATGGCCGCGTCGGAAGTGCCACGCTGCAGCTGACGGTCAATAAATAACCGTCACTCCCACAGCTTACGTAACCCGGCGATGACGGACCCGGCACCGGTAACCACCGGGATCAAGGTTCCAATCGTCCCCGACAGGGTTTGAATCCGCTTTTCCAATTGCTGGCGGCTTTCGTTCTCGGGAGATGTCAGTTTCGCCATATCGCGCGCCAGACGCCTGACGACCGTATCGGTGGCGGCATTGGTCTGCTGAGCCCTCAGGGTATTAGAGATCAGAGCGCCGGTCAGATAACCAAGCCACATGCTGATTCCATATTCGATGACTTCACGCCATTCCCGCCGATCCTGGGGCCATATGGGTTGATCGTCGATCAAACCGGTGATGGACATCATGCCGAACACGGCCACGCCGCCGATCAATCCCCCTGCCAAAGCGGGAACTGCTATTTTATGCCTCCCCCGTATAGGTAAAGCCAAGGCGAAGATCAACGGCACCACCAGCGATACGGTGCGGATAACCCAGAACTTAAGATCAAAGACGATGACCACCAGCCAATGGGTCACTAACAAAGCCAAAATGGGAATGACGATGGCGGCAATCACCGAGCCCAAGGTGACCGAGGTCTTGTCAGGATTTACCGCGACCTCGGTGGTGACCGGCTCCTCGCTGCTCGGCGCGGTCGCAGGACTCGCCTCCAGGACTTCGATGCGTGAGACCAACTGGGCCTGAGCCGCACCAGCAGCCTCTAAGGCCGCGATCCGAGAAGCCATGGCTTTCAACTGATCCAAAACCGGCCTGACAATGCTGAGATCACGGCGGCAATGCTTGCACACCACAGCTTCGTCCCTGATATCCTCGGCACAAAATGGGCAATTCATCGGACCCAGCTCTCCCAGCTCACGTCGCCTCCACACTAATGCAGTTGTACACCTTGCCGGAAATCAATAAAGGTTGAGAGAGTTTATATTCGAGAGGCTGTCTTGACTGTGAAAAAGGTGAACAGAAAGGGAAAGGTGGTTCCGACGGCAGGAGGAATCCCCCCCGCGCCGACCACAGATCTATGCCTGGACATGCTCGATGATATCATCGGCTATCGACTGCGCCGCGCCCAGGTCCTGGTTTACCAGGACTATGTCCGTACCGTCGGATCAATGGATATTCGCCCGGCTCAATTCGCCGCTCTCACCATCATCGGCGCCAATCCAGGCCTCAGTCAGACGACTTTGGCGACCACCATGGGCATTGATCGCTCTGGCGCGGTTATTCTTATTGATGCGCTGGAAGAAAAGGGACTGGCCGCCCGTGTGCCCTCTCCGGTGGATCGGCGAACCTACGCCATCATGCTGAGTGATAAGGGGCAGACAACCCTGACCAGATTGAAGCAGCTTGTCATGGAGCACGACAACCGCATCACCTCTGGCCTCAGCCCGGATGAACGGACCCAGCTCAACAGCCTATTGCTCAGGCTGTACCAAGGCTGAACCGGAAAATTGTTGTTGCCAACAACAATATAAGAAAATAACATATCTCCCTGACCAGAGGAGATGATGCATGACCACCCCGTCCTTTGCGCTGCTATCCGTCGAGATGCGCGGCCCTGTCGCCGTGGTGGGCCTAAACCGCCCGGAAAAGCGCAACGCCATCAACGACCCCCTGATCGACGAGATTTGTTCGTTCTTTGCCGCACCACCCAAAGAGGCCCGTGTTGTGGTCCTGCACGGTCACGGGCCACATTTTTCATCCGGTCTCGATCTGGCCGAACACCGCGACCGCGAAGCGTTCGAGGTTATGATGCATTCCCAGAAATGGCATCGGACATTCCACAACGTCCAGATGGGCGGGCTACCCGTGGTCTCCGCCTTAAAGGGCGCTGTGGTGGGGGGCGGACTGGAACTGGCCACCTCGACTCATGTCCGAGTGGCCGAGCCATCCACCTTCTACGCCTTGCCGGAAGGCCAACGCGGCATTTTCGTGGGCGGCGGCGGCTCTGTCCGCATCGCTCGCATCATTGGGGCTGGCCGCATGGCGGAGATGATGCTGACCGGCCATGCCTATAATGCTCAAGAGGGACAAGCCATGGGGCTGTCGCACCATCTGGTGGGGGACGGCGAGGCCCTGCCCAAAGCGGTGGAACTGGCGGAGCGAATCGCGGGCAATGCCCCCCTCTCCAATTATGC
>JAYTWE010000300.1:0-3698 GCA_043744055.1 Magnetospirillum sp. | reverse complement strand
GGGCCTCGCTGTGATCGAAGCTGGCTTCCACCCGGCTGGTGTCGTTGGGAGTCCAGCCCAGCATGGCGGTGCCGCTGCCCCGCCAATATTTGGAATGGACCTTGTCGCCATTGCCGGTGCGGTAGTCGTCGCTATACGAGTGGTTTCCCATCATGCGGACATAGCCGGTCTTGGCTCCGCCGGTCAGGTCTAGGGTCTGGTCGTTGCGGTCGAAGCTGCCGAACAGGGCGGTGGCATTGGCGCGGAGCCCCATTTCCTTGAACGGCTTGGTGTCGCGTTCCACCAAGATGGTGCCCAGGGCGCTGCCGCCATGAACCACGCTTTGCGGGCCTTTCAGCACGGTCAGCTTGTCGAATGAACCGGGGAAGATATAAGCGGTGGGAGGGTCCATACGGTTGGGGCAACCACCCAGCAGGGGGGTGCCGTCCAGTAAGACATTCAGGCGAGACCCGCCCTGGCCGCGCAGTAACGGCTCTCCGTCGATACCGCCTTGGCGAGCCACGGAAAAGCCGGGAATGTTCTTCAGATAGCCAGCGCCGTCGGCGGGCGGAACCGGTTGGCGCGGATTACGGGGATCGGTCTCGATCACCATGGGCTCGCTCATCTTGGGAGCGGTGACGATGACTTCGCCGAAGTCCCGTGGCTGTTCGGCTTCTTCGGCCATGGCTGACGGGCAGACCAGCGACAGGGCGGAGATGATGGTCATGCCCGATAGCAGGGCGTGGATGGAAGTGGATGTCTTTAATCTTGATAGCATGGTGGTTTCCTCTTTCGACAAGCCCATGGAATGGCTTGTCTTCGTCCAGAGCGGTGAAGCCTTGGACGGAGTCCTGACTTGATGCCGCGACGCGTTCACGCGGTGCGGATTGTTTGGAATTATGAATCAGGATTTAGAGGCGGGGAGGGGCGCGGGCCTGGTTGTGGCTGGCGATCCGGCTCGGACGCATGCGTGCCTGAGACGGAGTGTAACCGATAAAAGTCGGCGGTGTGGATGGAGCCGAAAGCTCCATCATGGGCGGAGTCAGTTCCGCTGTCGGAGTGGTGTGGCAATAGACGCAGCAATTATGAGCGGTCTTCGGAGTATCGCTTTCCGCCGCCTTGGTCTCGTCCGGGCGGGGGGAATGGCATATCTCGCCGCCGAAGACGGTCTGGGTTTGCAGGGTCGGCCCGGCCAGCAGATCGGTGATCGAGCCCAGGCATAAGGAGACGGCCAGCAGCAGTGCCGCTGTTATCCGCCATGCCTTGCCGCCAGCCAATCCGTTGCTCACGTTCATTTTCCCGATGGGCTTTGAAAATGCATCTTTCCGAAGTCTTACCCTAAAGTATCGTGTTGCGCATCCTGGCCTTTTGGCTGGTTATGGATCGCCCGGCGCGGTGATAGTGGAGGAACTGGCCGGGGAAGTTGCGGCGGCAGGTGGTCACCGCCGTCGGTCCCGCCACGTACTCACGCCGTTCCACCTGCACTTTGCCGGACGGATGGGCGTGGATGGCTGGGACAAACCCGGCCAAGACGATGAATTTAACCAATTCGAAATCTGGCCCCGTTGCCGTGAGCTCTCCTCGCCGAGGCTTGACCAAAAGCAAGTTCACTCCCACTGTCCGCGTGGTCTACTCCGGGCCGAAATGGAGCCTTGGGCTCCCCTCGGTGCCGCCGAGCTCTTTGAATTGATCCTATTCAGTTCAAAGGGGGAGAAGGCAAGGGCAAGGCCCGCCGCGCTTCGTAGCGCGTAAGCCAAGCGTGAGCGCCCGGCGTTTGAGGGCAATGAGGCGAGCCAATTCATGGGCTCGCCGGTATTTATGGATGGTCGGGCATATGTCAGAGCGTATTCTTATTCTCGTTGCCCTCTCGTTGATTTTGGTCATGGTGGCCGGAACCAGCTATCAGATGCACAAGCCGCAGACCGTTTCTGCCTTGCATTACGAGCAGATCACCAAGGCGCGGATCAATGTTACCCTCCCCGATGTGGCGACTGTAGATGCCGCCGGTGACAGCAAGTCTTTGGCAAGCCGCATTACCCGGCCGACCGCCATCAATTTCTGGGCCACCTGGTGCATTCCCTGTCTGCGTGAACTGCCGACCATGGGCCGCTTCAAGGAAATGGCCAATGCCGCCGGGGTGGATGTCATCACCATATCCGAAGACAAGGAAGGGGCTGCTCAGTCCCTGAAGCTGCTGGCGGAAAAGGGTGTTCCCAACCTGCCGTTGCTGGTGGATGCTGATGGCTCCGTCGCCAAGGTCATGCGGGTTCGCGGCTTGCCCACCACGGTGATTGTCAATGCCAAGGGTGAAGAAGTCGGCCGCATGGAAGGCGAAGCCGATTGGGGCGATAAGACATCGCTGGATTCAGTGCTCAAGCTGTTGGAAGCCGATCCGCTGGACCGTTAAGTTAAAGAGAATCGGAATGAACAGCGGACTTACTTCCATGAAGGCTTCTGGATTTTCCGGTGATCGCCCCAGCACGCATCGCCATGTGGCCGTCTGGTTGCTGGTTTGCTGCTTCATGGTGGCGGTGATGGTTCTGCTGGGTGGCTTGACCCGCTTGACCCATTCCGGCCTGTCCATGGTGGAGTGGGAGCCCATCCGGGGCATTATTCCGCCATTGAATGATGCCGATTGGCAGTTGTTTTTCGAGAAGTACAAGCAGTCCCCCGAATATATTAAAGTCAATGCCGGTATGACCCTGAGCGGGTTCAAGGGCATATTCTGGCTGGAATATATTCATCGTGTCTGGGGCCGTCTGATCGGATTGGTCTTCTTCCTTCCCTTTCTGTGGCTGGCTTTTTCCGGTCGGATTGGCCGGGACTTCATTCCCCGTCTCATGGGGGTGTTCCTGTTGGGAGCCGCCCAGGGCGGCATGGGCTGGATCATGGTGGCCAGCGGTCTGGTGGATAATCCGGCGGTCAGTCATTACCGCCTGACGGCTCATCTGGGGTTGGCTTTTTTGATCCATGCCTGGATGTTCTGGATTGCCTTGGGCATCTTGGCCGATCACAAGGATCATCCCGGTCGTTTGCATGGCAACGTCGCGGCTTCCCATCATTGGCTGCTGGTTCTGACGGTCATGGCCGTCATCACCTTGTTGTATGGCGGCTTGGTGGCCGGACTGAAGGCCGGTCTTGTCTTCAATACTTGGCCGCTTATGAATGGACAGCTGATTCCCACGGGTCTGTTCGCTACCGGTCTGCATGAACTGTTCGAAGATCACATGACGGTTCAGTTTGTCCATCGCAGCTTGGCCGAGGCCACGGTTGTGATGGCGATTTTTGGCTGGTTCCGGGCTAAAAAGCGGTTCGGCGCTCAAACTCCGACCGCGATCCATGCCGTGGCGGCCATGGCGGTGGTTCAGGTTGGGCTTGGCATCGCGACTTTACTGCTGGCGGTGCCGGTTTGGCTGGCCTCGGCTCATCAGATGGGGGCCATGCTGCTTGTGACCCTGTGCCTGTGGGCTTTGCACGACCTGCGCGGTCGCGCCTAATCCTGTTTCAGGATCTCCTTATTTCACGCAATAAAAGTGTGCGGAATCGTATTTCCCGGGGGCGATACTTTACCAAAGTCAAGGAGATGAACTTTCGGTAATGCGAGCTTCATGGTCCGGTCGTCCGGAGTTCATTCGGAAATGCCAAGGGAGTTCGATCGATGTCAAATTCAGTCGAGGGCAAGGAGGAGGAACAGGTTCCAGTGTTTCAACGCATCCTGG
>JAYTWE010000299.1:0-4052 GCA_043744055.1 Magnetospirillum sp. | reverse complement strand
CTCGAAGGTCTTGACCGTCTCCACCTGCTTCAGGCGGCGGATGCGGGGCATGGTCAGCTCGGCCCATTCCGCCAGCCAGGTCAGCAGGTCGATGTCGCGGCGGAACTTGGCCTCGACGCCGGGGCGCAGCACCTTGACCGCCACTTCGCGGCCCTCGGTGGTGATGGCGAAGTGGACCTGGGCGATGGAAGCCGCCGCGATCGAGACATCGTCAAAGCTGGAATAATGCTGGCTGAGAGGCCCGCCCAGCTCTTCTTCGATGATCTGGCGCGCCTCGGCGGCGGGAAAGGGCGGCAGCTTATCTTGCAGACCGGACAGATCGGCGGCCATTTCTTCGCCCAGCAGGTCGGCGCGGGTGGACAGCGCCTGACCCAGCTTGATGAAGGAGGGGCCAAGTTCGGTCAGGGCATCGGCCAGACGTTGGCCCGGCCGTCCCGTACTCAGCGATGGCTTGCCGCCCCGCAACAGCGACGACAGATGCCGCGCCAGGGGAACCATCTCTTCCAGCAGGAACAGCGCATCATGGCGCGCCAAAACCCGGCCGATGGTCAACAGGCGGTTGAGATTGCGGATAGAGCGGATCACAGACGCCAGCCCGAATGAATGGCGGCGATACCGGCCGACAAATTGCGCACAGTAACTTGCTCGAACCCGGCATCGCGGATCATGGCGGCCATTTCTTCTTGAAGTGGAAACTTGCGGATGCTTTCCACCAGATACTGATAGGCGTCGCGATTGCCGGTCACCATCTCGCCCACCTTGGGCAGCAACGAGAAGGAATAGGAATCATAAGCCTGTTTCAGCCCCGGCAGGATCACATGGCTGAATTCCAGGCACATGAACCGCCCGCCCGGCTTCAGCACCCGGAAGGCTTCGGCGATGGCCTTATCCCAGTGGGTGACGTTGCGGAGACAAAAGGCGATGGTGTAACGATCGACGCTGCGGTCGGGGATCGGCAGGGATTCGGCATTGCCACAAACCCAGCCGATGGAGCCCGCAACATTGCGGTCCAAGGCGCGATCACGGCCTACCGCCAGCATTTCGCCATTGATGTCGCAGACGGTGACCGGGCCGCCGCCGCGCTTTTTCCAGCCGAAGGCGATGTCGCCGGTGCCGCCGCCCACATCCAGCAAGGTCTGATTGGGCTGGGGGCGAAGTGAGTCGAGGAAGGCGGCTTTCCACAGGCGATGGACGCCCAGGCTCATCAGGTCGTTCATCAGATCGTATTTGGAAGCGACTGAATCGAAGACGCCGCGCACCAACGAAACCTTCTCGTCTTCCGCCACGGTGCGGAAGCCGAAATGGGTGGTGCCGTGGGAATGATCGTGTTGGCTGGTCATGATGGCGCACATTAACCGTGATTTCCGGGGCTGTCACCTTTGTCCCACAGCCAGCGTGCATCAAGCTCGGTCCAAGACGGGCAGCCCAGTTGGACAAGGGTGCGGCGCAGATCGGCCGAGATCAACTCCACCGCGCGGGCCGCCCCAGGGGCACCGCCCGCCGCCGCGCCGTAATAAAAGCTGCGGCCGCTGAAGATGAAATCGGCTCCCATGACCCTGGCTCGGGCCACATCCTCACCCGACCGGATACCGCTATCCATGACCAGAACCGCATCACTCCCGATCTTTCGCCGGATGGCGGCCAGGGCATCCACGGCGGCGGGGGCGGAATCTTGCTGCCGTCCGCCATGATTGGAGACCCAGATTCCATCGGCTCCGGCATCTAGGGCCAAGATGGCATCTTCGGGGGCGAGGATGCCCTTGATGAGCAGCTTACCCGGCCAGTTGCGGCGGAGGTCACGGATATCGTCCCAAGACAGGTCATCTTTGATTTGGGCCGAGATGAAGGCGGTCAGGGTCTGGCCGTCCACTTCGCCGCAATAGCGGGCTAGATTGGGAAAGCCGGGCGAGCCATGGCGCAGGGTGGCCATGGCCCAGGCGGGATGAGTCGCGACCTCCCACAAGAAACGGAGGCCGGGACGGAAGGGCAGAATGAAGCGGTTGCGCACGTCGCGGCGGCGATCCCCGGCCATGGGCACATCCACCGTGATAACCAGGACCCGGATACCAGCTTTCCAGGCACGGTCCATGAGGTCGCGGTTGATCTCGGGCTTGTGCGAGGCATAAAGCTGGAACCAGGCATTGCCGCCCGCCGCTTCGGCGATGTCTTCCAGCGATGTGCTGGACACGGTGCTGGCCACCATGGGGAAGCGGTGGATTTTGGCTTGGTTTGCCAGGGCCAGATCAGCTCCCGGCCACATCAAGCCGCCCATTCCCACCGGAGCGATGCCGAAGGGCTGGGCATAGCTTTGACCCAAGAGCACGGTAGAGGTATCGGGCTTGGTTCCCGAGCAGAAGCGAGGCTTCAGCAGTATGGAGCCCAAGCGTTCCCGGTTGCGGCGCAAGCCGCCTTCCTCGCCCGATCCGCCGTCCAGATAGCCCCAGGCGAAGGCGGGAATCCGTTGTTTCGCCCGAAGGGCCAGATCGACGATACAGCTCATCCGTCGCATAAGCGGCTCTTCCTAGATACAATAATCGTCAGCCGGAGCGGCGCCGGGGAGGCGAATGGTGAATTCACCTTCCAGCAACTCTGCCAGCACTTTCAAATCTCCCAGCACATCCATCAGCACCGCTTCGGCGCCGCCGCCCAGCAGAACGCCGAATCCCCATTGACCGCGATACAGCTCCAGGCCGGTGCGGCCGATTTGGTTGATGTGATCTTGGGGCGAATCCACCTGATAGCTGACCATGTAAGGAATCCCCAACGTGTCCAGCAAGATGGCGGCATCGATGGCATAGCCGGGGCCGCGATGATCGTCCAGCGGCGGGTCGATGAAGACGAAATGGGGCCGCGCCGCCATGGCGATGCGGTTGCGCAGAAATTGGAACCAGTCATGGCTCCAGAATCGGACCCAGCCGTTTTCACGATTGGACTTGGCCGCTTCGATCAGGGCGGGATCGAGGTCGTTGACATCGGCCTCGAACACCACTCTTGGCAAGCCCGCCACCACCCGTCCGGCTAACACCCATGAACCGGGATAGGAGTCCGACTCGGCGATGGCGTCATGAAACCAGTGGGAGCTGAACGCGGCGCGGGCCGCCAGCACCGGGTCCACGGCGCTGGTTCGGATCAGGGCACCGCGTCCGGCATGGGTGTCGGCATAGGAGAAAACCACTTCATCAAGGCTGGCTGGGGCGCGTTCGGCCATGGTGCGGGCGCACCGGGCCACCGCCGCCGCCAAGATAAAATGAGTCCAAAGTCCGCCGCGACCGATCATGCTCTAGGCCCCTAATACTGATCAGCCCCGCCCTCAATCGGCGGGCGGGCCACCTCCGTGGCCCTTCCTTTAGGCCTCGCAGGGGGGGCAGTAAAGCATGGATGAATCGGGTCAGCTATCCTCCTCGTCATCCTCTCTGGCGCCGCAGCGATCATCATAATACTTCAGCTCTATGGGCCAGGGGCCGGTGCCCGAACGGGCGTCCAAGGCCTTGTGCTGGGCGTCGGTGAGAGTAGTGAAGAACTTCAGTCCAGTCGCCGCTTCAAGGGCGGAAACACTGGTGGCGTAGTGACTGAGATTATATTTGGATTGCGGCGTACCGGCGCATTTGCGGTAGGCGCCACGTTGATCCTCATCAGCTTGGGGGAACAAGAACGCGCGAGCTTCGATCTTGCCGCCATTCTCCACCGCCAGGATTTTGAACAGAGCATGGGGAATGGCAACCGGAACCGTTCCTGCATGGCCGATTGTGTCGATCTCGCGATCGGGCTCGAACACTGGACCGGCGATGGTCCAGACCCGGCCGAATTTGTTGGCGGCGGCGACGGAATAGTTTTCCAGGGCCAGCCAGTCCCCCTGATTCATATCGGCATATTGCGGCAAGGCGTTGATGAAGACGTGAGTGTTGCAGCCTTCTTGCCAGCTGATGCGGTTGGCATGGCTGCGAGCCGCCATATGGCCGCGATTCCAGAGAACGGCAAAGCCACGATAGGCGGCGTCAATGCCGCGTTTGCGGATGTCGGGCTTATCGGTCCATAAAAAGGCGGTGTCTTCC
>JAYTWE010000298.1:0-4119 GCA_043744055.1 Magnetospirillum sp. | reverse complement strand
TCGATATCGCCTTGGCGCAGCAATTGCTGCGAGGTGGCGGGCGCGATGGCCATTTTGGTTTGATCGGGGGCATCGGGTCCGGCCTCGCGCACGGCCTGAACCAGGCTGCGCAGATCGGAATACTCGGCGGCCTTTGCCGGGAACGCCAACACGGCGGCCATTGCGCAGACAGATAGGAGCGTACCGAATGGCTTGGTTATCATCAGCTCCCTCCTGGTCAACCTTACCAGCCAACCCCAAAGGTTGCGACGGCGCCACTATATACAATAATTCGGTCGAGGCTACATATTCCGCCCCGACCCTTCCCCTGGACGGGCTTTGCTGGTACTAGAGAAAACCTCGTGATCAGGAGGATTTCATGCGCAAGGCCAGCATCGCGCGCAATACCACCGAGACCAGCATCAAGGTCAGCCTTAACCTGGACGGAACCGGCCGTTATTCGGTCAAGACCGGCATCGGTTTTCTTGACCATATGCTGGAACAGCTGTCGCGGCACTCGCTGATGGATCTGGACGTGGAGGCCAAGGGCGATCTGCATATCGACGCCCATCACACCACCGAGGATGTGGGCATCGCCATCGGTCAGGCGGTCAGCCAGGCTTTGGGTGATCGCAAGGGGATTTGTCGCTATGGCTCGGCCTATGTCCCCATGGACGAGGCCCTGACCCGTGTCGCTCTGGACCTGTCCAATCGTCCTTATCTGATTTGGAAGGTGGCTTTCAGCCGCGACAAATTGGGAACCATGGATACCGAGCTGTTCAAGGAATGGTTCCAGGCCTTCGCCCAGGCGGCGGGTGCAACCTTGCATGTGGAATGCCTCTACGGCGACAACGATCATCACATCGTGGAAAGCAGCTTCAAGGCCTTGGCCCGTGCGCTCCGCGATGCGGTCGAGATTGATCCGCGCAAGGCCGATGCGGTGCCCTCGACCAAGGGGACGTTGGGGGGGACGCTGTGAGCGGCAGTCTCGCCATTATTGATTACGGTTCGGGTAATCTGCGCTCGGCGGCCAAGGCGTTTGAACGCGTGGTGGCCGAGCGTGGACTTTCCTTGAGCGTGGAGGTGACCTCCGATCCCAAGCGCGTGGCCGAGGCCGAGCGGATCGTCTTGCCCGGTGTCGGTGCCTTCGCCGATTGTAAGGCGGGTCTGGCGGCGTTGCCTGGGATGATCGAGACTCTGACCCGTCAGGTGCTAGACAAGGGTAAGCCGTTTTTCGGCATCTGTGTCGGCATGCAATTGCTCGCGACCATGGGTCGTGAACATGGCGATCATGCCGGGTTGGGCTGGATCAAGGGTGAGGTGGTGCCGCTGGGGGTCGAGGATCAAGGCCTTAAGGTTCCCCATATGGGGTGGAATCAGTTGGTGGCTGATCAGCCGGATCATCCGCTGTTGGCCGGGTTGTCGCCCGAAGCGCATGCCTATTTCGTCCATTCCTACCGTTTTGTCCCTGCCGATCCGGCGCAGCGTCTTGCCCATGTGGAGTATGGCGGGGCGGTCACCGCCATGATCGGTCGCGATAATCTGGTGGGGACTCAATTTCATCCCGAGAAATCCCAGGCCACTGGCTTGGCGGTGATCGCTAATTTTCTGACCTGGAAGCCTTAAATGATCCTGTTTCCTGCCATCGACCTCAAGGACGGCGCTTGTGTTCGGCTCAAATTGGGCCTGATGGAGGAGGTCACGGTGTTCAACACCGATCCCGGCGCTCAGGCGAAAAGCTTTGCCGATGCCGGGGCTGAATGGATTCATGTGGTGGATTTAAATGGAGCTTTCGCGGGCAAACCGGTCAATGGTGCGGCGGTAGATGCCATTTTAAAATCCGTTACGGTACCGGTTCAATTGGGCGGCGGCATTCGGGACATGGCCACCATTGAAAGTTGGCTGGCACGGGGCGTGCGTCGGGTGATCCTGGGCACGGTGGCTTTGAAGAATCCACAGCTGGTGAAGGATGCCTGCAAACGCTTCCCCGGTCGGGTGGCGGTGGGGATCGACGCCAAGGGCGGCAAGGTGGCGGTGGAAGGCTGGGCCGAGACTTCGGATATCAACGTGCTGGATCTGGCGTTGAAGTTCGAAGATGCCGGTGTCGCGGCGATTATTTATACCGATATCGACCGTGATGGTGTGATGGCTGGACCCAATGTGGCGGCGACGGCGGCTTTGGCCGATGCCATCAAGACGCCGGTCATCGCCTCGGGAGGTGTCTCATCCCTGGATGATCTGCGGGCGTTGAAGGTCTATTCCAAGCTGGAAGGCGTCATTTCGGGCCGCGCCATCTATGACGGTCGGATCGACGTGGCCGAAGCCATCGCGCTTTTGAAGGATTAGCGCCGTGTTGAAGATGCGGATCATCCCCTGTCTGGACGTCAAGGACGGTCGTGTGGTCAAGGGGGTCAACTTTGTCGATCTCATTGATGCCGGCGATCCGGTGGAACAGGCCAAGCTTTACGATAAGGCCGGAGCCGACGAGCTGACCTTCTTGGACATCACCGCCAGTTCGGATAATCGCGATACTATTTACGATGTGGTCCGCCGCACTGCCGAGCAATGCTTCATGCCGCTGACCGTGGGCGGCGGGGTGCGGGTGAATGACGATATCCGCAAGCTGCTGCTGGCCGGTGCTGATAAGGTTTCCATCAATACCGCCGCCGTCCATCGTCCCGAATTCGTCCGGGAAGCCGCCGAGAAATTTGGCAGCCAATGTATCGTTGTCGCCATTGATGCCAAGCAGACCGGACCCGGCAAGTTCGAGATCTTCACCCATGGCGGGCGCAATGCCACCGGCATTGATGCAGTGGAGTGGGCGAAGCGTATGGTGGGCTATGGGGCTGGCGAGATTTTGCTGACCTCCATGGATCGTGACGGGACCAAGCAGGGCTTCAACATTCCGCTCACCCGTGCCGTGGCCGATGCGGTGACCGTGCCGGTTATCGCATCCGGGGGGGTGGGCAATCTGGACCATCTGGTGGAAGGTATCCGTGATGGTCACGCCACTGCGGTTCTGGCGGCTTCCATTTTTCATTTCGGTACCTATACCATCGCGGAAGCTAAGGCCCATATGCAGGCGGCGGGTATTTCGGTCAGGCCCTGATGGGGAACACGGATGACAGTTGTGTCCGCATCTGATAGGGAAAGCCCCTAGAAAAGTTACAAGATAGAATGGTTTTGAAGAAGGAGCCGACCATGGCGCAAGACGGCAGTGTACTCGATGAACTTTTTGCCGTGATCGCCAGTCGGAAGGGCACCGATCCCGACAAGTCCTATACCGCTAAGCTGTTTGCTCGCGGTCGTGGCAAGATCGCGCAGAAGTTTGGTGAAGAGGCGGTGGAAGCCGTGGTCGCGGCCTTGTCCGAGGGTAAGGATGAGCTGGTGGCCGAAAGTGCCGATACCCTTTACCATATGATGGTGCTGTGGGCTGATTGCGGTATTGATCCGGTCAAGGTCTGGGCGGAACTGGCGCGGCGTGGCGGTACGTCTGGTATTGATGAGAAGAAGTCCCGCTCGAAGAAGTGAGGTTTCGGATGGCTTACGATTCCAACAATATCTTCGCCCGCATTTTACGCGGAGAAATTCCGTGTAAGAAGGTGTACGAGGACGATTACGCCCTCGCCTTTCATGACATCAATCCTCAGGCTCCGGTCCATATCCTGGTGATCCCCAAGGGGGCCTATGTTTCCGTCAATGATTTTGCCGCTCAGGCTGGCGAGGCGGAGATCGCTGGGCTGATCCGCGCTCTCGGTAAAGTCGCCGAGATGGCTGGCGTGGCGGAGGACGGTTGGCGTCTACTCAGCAATGTGGGAACCAACGGCCATCAAGAAGTCCCCCATCTGCATTTCCATATCTTCGGGGGGCGGATGCTGGGCTCTATGATCGCCAAGGCTTAAATGAAGGGCTCTGCCCTTCACCCGCAAGGAGACTCGTCTCCTTGACCTCATTCCTTTTATAATCCAGTGGGATCAAAGAGCCTCGGCCCTTTGCGGGTTTGGGCAGAGCCCATATTCTTTTCCCAGGGATTTTTGGATTTCCACGTAAACTTCGTATAAAATCAACCGTTTCGTCCTGGCATCAATCGCCGATAGGACAGGGCTTCGGCCACATGGATGCGTTTGACCGAATCCTGAC
>JAYTWE010000297.1:0-1500 GCA_043744055.1 Magnetospirillum sp. | reverse complement strand
GTTGGGCCGTCTGCACGGCGCTTTCGCCCTGGGCATCATCTTTGCCGGTCATCCCCAGATGCTGATCGCCGCCCGTCAGGGTTCGCCGCTGGCTCTCGGCTATGGCGACGGCGAGATGTATCTGGGCTCCGACGCTCTGGCGTTGGCTCCACTGACTCAGAGAATCAGCTATCTCCTGGATGGCGACTGGGCCGTCCTGACCACCGACGGCGCCTCCATCCGTGATCGGGACAACCAGCCGGTCACCCGCGAAATCCGCCAGACCCAGTTTTCCGGGGCCATGATCGGCAAGGGCCAGCACCGCCACTTCATGCTCAAGGAAATCTTCGAGCAGCCGGAAGTGATCGGCGGCACGCTGAACACCATGCTGAATCCGGCCGAGCGCACCATCACCTTGCCCTCCCTGCCCTTCGATCTGGCATCGGTGAGCCGGGTGCGCATCATCGCGTGCGGCACCTCCTATTACGCCGCCTCGGTGGCCAAGTACTGGATCGAGAAACTGTCCCGGCTGCCGGTGGAAGTGGATATCGCTTCGGAATTCCGCTACCGCGAACCTCCCATGGAGGCGGGCGGACTGGCCATCTTCATTTCCCAGTCGGGTGAGACTGCCGACACCTTAGCGGCTCTCCGCTATTGCCGCGCCAATGGTCAACACACCCTGGCCCTGGTCAATGTCCCGGAAAGCACCATCTCGCGCGAAGCCGAGGCCACCTTGCTGACCCTGGCCGGTCCCGAGATCGGGGTGGCCTCCACCAAGGCCTTCACCACTCAGTTGGTGGTCCTGGCCTGTCTGGCGGTTGGCCTTGCCCGATCGCGCGGCGCCATCACCCGCGAGATCGAAGCCGATATCTGTCAGGCCCTGGCGGAAGTGCCCGCCCGCGCCGCTGAATTCCTGCGCCGCGACGACGAGATCCGGGTCATCGCCCAAAGCATCGCCGAGGCCCGCGACGTGCTCTATCTGGGACGTGGCACCGGCTATCCCATCGCCCTGGAAGGTGCCTTGAAGCTAAAGGAGGTCAGCTATATCCACGCCGAAGGCTATGCCGCTGGCGAGCTGAAGCACGGCCCCATCGCCCTGATTGATGATTCGGTGCCGGTGATCGTCATCTGCCCGACTGACGAGCTGTACGAAAAGACCGCCTCTAATGTCCAAGAAGTGGTTGCTCGCGGCGGTCGGGTCATATTCTTCTCTGACGAAGAAGGTGTCCGCCGCCTTTCTGCCACCGCCCATTCCGTCATGGCCCTGCCCACGGTCGATCCCTTCGTCGCACCGATCCTCTATGCCATCCCGGTGCAATTGCTGGCCTACCACGTCGCCATCGCCAAAGGCACCGATGTGGATCAGCCGAGAAATCTGGCAAAAAGCGTGACCGTGGAATAATCCAGAACGTCATTACACCCCGTCTGTTGGCGGATAATAAAGTTTGTTACCGGATAATAAAGTCCGTTACTGAATAATAAAGTCCCATACCGTCGACCAGCTTTTCCCGGCCTACAGAC
>JAYTWE010000296.1:0-2231 GCA_043744055.1 Magnetospirillum sp. | reverse complement strand
GGCGCAGTTGCTCGCGACAGGCTCGGCGCAGGAAGCGAGGGAAAAGCTCAATCGCTTCCTTGTGGAGCGCATCGAGAGAATGAATGAGGGACTGAGCGGTTTGCTCTCGCCGATATCGCCCGAACCCATCCGGGGTGATTCCCCGGACCCCTTTGTTTTCTATAAATAAAACAAAGGGAGGTTTGGAGGTTCACCTCCAACTCGGGGCCGGGGCGAGAGCCCCGGAGAAGTCAATCATTAGAGCCGTTGGCATGACTCGCCTAGGCTAGGGCGTCCAACGCCCTCTTTTCCGTTTTCTCGATACTAGAAAACGCCTTCGCCGCGGCGGCATAGCTGTGTTTCGCCTGACTAAGAGCAACAATCTCCCGTCCAAGATCAACCTCGCCCTCCGAGGGTAATGGAACATATTCGGCACCGTGTAACGACTTCGAGACGACTTGGCCCTGCTGAGCCTGATAACCATCCGTGGTTACGTTGACAATGTTATTGGCGGCCGTCTCCGCAACACGGCTCTGCGCGGAAAGGCCGCTAACAAGAGTGCTGAGTGAGATAGAGGAGATCATGACGGGCTATTGGGCTGTTGCATATTTTCAATCATGCGCGTTCTTAACGTCGGATCGCAATAGCTACACCACGATAACCGCTAATCTTTGCAGCATCTCCCCCGCACTTGGTCGATTTTCAGGCTGCAATGAAAGCGCCTGAACTAGGATATCGGCAAAAGCCGAGGGAACCCCCTCAACCGCACTCAAACGGCTCCGGTCGGGAAACTGCCCCGTCAGAAGTCGAATACCGATGACTCCGACGGAAAAAATATCCGAACGGTCGGTGGCATGGCTGGCATTGGCATATTGTTCCGGGCTGATGTAATCACGGGTTCCGAACCAGACGGCCTCGTTGGATTTGGGCTCATTCGCCATCTTGGCCATTCCGAAATCCGTGACCTTGATCCGACTTCCCGGTCCATTGCTCAACAACAAATTGCGCGGCTTCAAATCACGATGAACCACCCCGGCTCCATGGATGACCACCAGTGCCGATAGAGTTTCCATCAAAATCTGCCGTGCCCGTGCCGGGCTTACCGCCCGAGGCCGCTCGGTTTCAGCCAGAGCGTCCACTTCCTTCGGTTCGAAAACATCAATCCCGACCTCGCGCCGCAAAGAGCCTGACATATATTGCATGACCAGACTGGGGCGACCGTCATCAAGACGGCACAAAGCCACCACGGGAATAATATTAGGGTGGTCAAGCCGCGCCATTACCCGTGCTTCTTGTATAAATCGCCGCCGCCACTCATCCACATGGAATGGGGCAATCATGCCGTTCTCATCGGAATTGGGGGCAAAAATCTTGAAGGCAACCGGCCGACCAAGGCTCAGATCTTCGGCTAACCAGATATCCGAGAAATCCGTTGTCATCACTCTGCGGTGAAACCGCCAGCCCGCCAGGCTTGGAACCGTCTCGGGGTTGCGCTGATCCATCCTAGCCTTCTGAAAGAAATCGGCCCGCCCCCCTTTCGGAGGACGGGCCGTGAAATCTAGCACATCAGATTAGTACTTGATGGATTCGATGTTGGTGAAGTGAATGGTCTCATCACCCGAATTGCTGTGGATGGTGATGTCACCCGCCTTGTCCTGACCAACCTGGACAGTCCCCGCGGCATGGTGATCGCCATCAGAAACCACGGTCCAGCTATGATTGTCGGCGGTGGTGATTGTGATGGTCGCCCCCGCATGCATATTACTGGACAGGTCGATGGAGTCGGTCCAACTGGAACCGGTGCCGCCATCCACGGTGTCGTGGCCCGTACCAAAGTCGAAGATGAAGGTATCGCTGCCATCCTGGCCCATCAGATTGTCAGAGCCAGCACCCGCCACAATCGTGTCATTGCCGCCACCGCCATGAATGGTGTTACCGCCATTGCCCGCAACCAGCAGATCATCGCCGCTGGCCGACCAGATCACGTCATGGCCGGTACCACCAGCAACCGTCAGATTGCCGTAATCCATGTTGGGCGTGGTCATGTCCAAGGTGGCATGCTCGCCATTGCCAAGCTGGACGTGATCGTAGCCGGAGATCAGCTGCTTGCCGTATCCATTGTCGAGCGATAGATAATCATTGCCGCCCGAAGCGATTAGCGTGTCGCCATCATGGCCCTTATAGCTCTCGTTATGGCGATTATCGCCTTCGATGGAGAAGCGGTCTCCGGTCCCGGCGTGACCCGGATTGCC
>JAYTWE010000295.1:0-10340 GCA_043744055.1 Magnetospirillum sp. | reverse complement strand
GTTGGACCTTGCCGACCGTTTGCCGGTGGTGTCCTTCACGGTGGCGGGCTGCCATCCTCATGATCTGGCTCATTTGTTGGCCGAGCGCGGCGTGGCGGTGCGCGGCGGCGCTCATTGCGCCCGTCGCTTGATGGATTCGCTGGGGCTGGAGGAGGGCTGTCTGCGCGCCAGTCTGGCGCCTTACACGGTGGAAGCCGATATTGACGCTTTGCTCGATGGGTTGGACGCGGCGGTCAAGGTGTTGCGATGAGCGAGGCAATCGCCGCGCGCGGGAGCATTGAGCGACCCGGAGCTTTAGCGGAGGTAAGCCAAGCGAACGGAGTGAGCGCCCGGCGTTTGAGGGGCTGTGAACAATGAGCAAAGAACTTTACCAGCAGACCATCAAGGATCTGGCCGCTCGGGAATCCGGGCGGTTGGACGCCCCCGATGGTTCGGCGGTTCTCGATAATCCGTTGTGCGGCGACAAGGTCAGCTTAGACGTGGCCGTGGCGGATGGGCGTATTACGGCTTTGGGCCATATGACCAAGGGCTGCTTGCTGTGCAAGGCGGCGGCGAGTGTGGCTGTGGACTATGTCCCTGGTCGAAGCGTTGCCGAAGTCACAGCTCTGGCCGATCAGGTCGGAGCCATGTTGAAGCAGGGAGCCGAGCCGCCTTTTCCCGCCATGGCGGTCTTTCTGGCGGTGCGCCCCCATAAAAGCCGCCACGGCTGTGTCTTGCTGCCCTTCAAGGCCCTGGTCAAGGCGTTGGGTTCGTTTGAGCGTTCCAGCAAAGGGTTTTGTACCCTTTGATCCCATTGGATTATAAAAGGAATGGGTCCTGGGACCGAGTCCCTGGCGGGTGAAGGGCAGAGCCCTTCGGTCTTTCAGGTTCTCACGTGAACTGAGCATATCACTTCCGCGCCAGCTTTTCATACCAGTCGCGGGGGTAGTTGGCTTTGGCGCGGGCTTCGTGGTTGAAGGGGGCTTTCAATCCGGCGGGATAGCGTTCGGCCATCTTGGCGTGGAAGGCGGTTTCGCCGTCTTCGCCCTGACGTTTTGCCAGGAAGGAGAACCAGCGCACTCCGGCGGCCACATGGTGGATTTCATCGTTGAAGATGATGTCCAAGACCGGGGGCGTCAGGGTGTCGCCGTTGCGTAAAAGCTTTTCCATGGTGGGCGGCGTGGTGTCCAGGCCTCGGGCCTCCAAGGTCATGGGCACCACGGCAAGCCGCGCCATCAGGTCGTCGGCGGTCTTCTCCGCCGCTTGCCATAACCCGTCATGGGCGGGAAGGTCGCCATAGCGGGCGCCTAACGTGTGCAGCAGGTCTTCCAGCATCAGAAAATGCCGTGCCTCGTCCAGGGCGACCCGGACCCAGTCGTCGTAGAAGGCTTTCGGCATATCATCTTTGATGAAGCGCGCCACCATGTCCCAGCCCAGGTCGATGGCATTGAGCTCGATATGGGCCAGGGCGTGAATCAGGCTGACTCGGCCGCGATCTCCGCCATAAGAGCGCCGGGGCATGTCCTTGAACGGCAGCAATTGCGGTTGTTCTGGTCGTGCGGGCCGGTCAGGGGGCGGGGTATCGCCGATTTCGGTGATGCGGCCTTCGCTCCAATTCTCGGAGAACTCCCGCGTCAGTCGGCATTTTTCAGCCGGGTCGGGGGTGGTAAGGACGGTGTAGGCGGCTTCGGTGAGGGTGGTCATAGAGCCTTCGCCGCTTTAAGCACCGCATCGGCATGGCCGGTGACCTTGACCTTGCGCCATTCGGCCCGGACGACTCCGCTCTGGTCGATCAGGAAGGTGGAGCGTTCGATCCCCATATATTCCCGGCCATACATGCTTTTCTTTTTCCACACGCCAAAGGCTTCGCAGACGGTTCCTTCGGGGTCGGAGCCCAGGCGGAAGGGAAGCTCGTGCTTGGCGCGGAACTTGGCGTGACTGGCGGTGGAGTCCTTGGATACGCCCAGGATTTCCACTCCGGCGGCGTGGTATTCAGCCATGGAATCGCGGAAGGCCTTGGCTTGGCTGGTGCAGCCCGATGTGTCGTCCTTGGGATAGAAATACAAGACCAGCAGCTTGCCGGCATAGTCGGCAAGGCAGGTCTTGCCGTCATCGCAATCCATTGCAAAAGCGGGAGCGGGCTGTCCGATCATGAGGTTCCCTCGTTGAGTTTGGCTGGTTGGCTTACCAACCGAGTGAAGACGTCATGGGATTCCTTGGCGCAATCATCCATGCGATCCACCAGGGTTTTGAAATCAGTCAGGCCGGAGGCGCGCACCAGCACATCTTTCAGGCCGCGCGGCGCGGTGGCTTCGTCGAAGCCGCCCGCGATGGTCTGGCGCAGCACGGTCTGGACCGCCAGCCACAGCCGCAGCGCCTGGATCAAGGCGTCACGGTCGGGGCGGTTTAGAACGCCGCAGACACAGGCGTTTTCCAGTGCCTCGGCGGTGTTGGCGCTGAGAATTTCCGGGTGCTCGGCGGCATGAGCCAGTTGCAGGTATTGGGCGGTGAATTCGATATCCACCAATCCACCGCGCAGATGTTTGACGTCCCAATGGCTGGCGGGTTTGTGCTCCTTGGCCATGAGTTCGCGCATATGGGCCACATCGGTCAACAGCTTCACCGGGTCGCGCGGGCGCGTCAGGATCTGGTGGATGACGGCTTCGACACGTCCGGCCAGGGCCTCGTCTCCCGCCACAACGCGGGCGCGGGTCAGGGCCATGTGCTCCCAGGTCCAGGCGGCTTCATCGTAATAGCGGCCGAGGGCTTCCAGACTGGTGGCGATGGGGCCGGAATTGCCCGAGGGCCGCAGCCGCATATCCACCTCGTATAAAGTGCCTTCACCGGTCTTGACGGTCAGGGCGCTGACCATGCGCTGGGTCAGTCGGGCGAACCAGGTGGTGGCGGCCAGCGGTCGGGCTCCATCCGATTCCTCGGCTTCGGGGGGGGAGTCGTAGACCAAGATCAGGTCCAGATCGGACGTAGCCGACATTTCGCGCCCGCCAGCCTTGCCCATGGCCAGGATGACCCAGGCGGCGCCGGGGACGTGGCCGTGAGCGCGGGCGAATTCTTCTTCCACCTTGCGGCCCAGCCGGGACAAGATTGCTCCGGCGATATCGGACAGAGCGCGGGCGGAATCATGAGCCTCGATGGCGCTGCGCAAGGTAAGGACGCCCACCTGGAACTTGCGGTCATTGGTCCAGGCTCGCGACACATCCAAAATCTGCTGGAAATCGTCGGCTTGGGACAGGGCCTTGTCCAGATCGGCTTCCAGCTCGGCCGGGGGCGGCAGCGGATCGAAGAAATGAGCCTGGAGCACGGAATCCAAGGTGGTCGGCCGCCGCGCCAGATGTTCGGCCAGCAAGGGGGCGTCACCCATGATTTCCGCCACCAGTTCCAGCAGGGACGGATTGGCGTAGAACAGCGAGAATAGCGGCACTCCGGCGGGGAGGCGGCCAAGGAACTCGTCGAAGCGCATGAAGGCGTCGTCGGGCGAGGCGGTGGTTCCCAGCGTCGCCAACAAGGTGGGGGTCAGCTCGGTCAACAGCTCACGGGCGCGGGTGGAGCGTGTGGCCCGGACCCGGCCATGATGCCAGCCGCGAATGGTGGAGCAAATGGCCTCGGCATTGCCAAAACCCATAGTGGTGATGGTGTGAACGGTCTCGGGGTCATTCTCGCCACCGGTAAAGACCAGATTGCCGCCCATGCCGGAATTGGCGGCGCCAAGACCAGGAGCATCCTCGAACAGGCGGGCGTAATGGCCTTCGACCGTTTGCAGGTGCCCGGTCAGTTCGGCGGCGAAGCTTTCCACATCAGGCTTGCCCATGAAGGCGGCGATCTCGGCCAATTGCTCGGGGCTGCTGGGCATGGTCTGGGTCTGCTTGTCGTCCACCATCTGGAGCCGGTGTTCCAGAGTGCGGAGATAGATATAGGCCCGTGTGAGGTCGTCCACCGCCTGTGGCGTCACGTGGTCCGCAGCCGATAGGGCGTTGAGGGCGGCAATGGTGCCGCAGACTCTCATTTCCGGTTGGCGACCGCCCCAGATCAGCTGCTGGGTCTGGGCGAAGAATTCGATCTCGCGGATGCCGCCTCGGCCCAGCTTGACATTGTGCCCCGCCACGGCGATGGAGCGGCTGCCCTTATGGGCGTTGATCTGGCGCTTGATGGAATGGATGTCTTGAATGGCGGCGAAATCCAGTGACTTGCGCCAGATGAAGGGCCGCAGAAACTTCAAGAAGGCGGCTCCGGTTTCTGCGTCCCCTGCCACCAGCCGCGCTTTAATCATGGCGGCGCGTTCCCAGTTCTGGCCGAAGCCCTCGTAATAGGCTTCGGCGGCGATCAGCGCCACGGCGGGCGGGGTCGAGCCGGGATCAGGGCGCAGACGCAGATCGGTGCGGAACACATAGCCGTCGGCGGTGCGCTCGTCGAGAATGCGCACCAGATCCTTGGTCAGGGCGATGACGCATTCCTGCACGCTTTTGCGGCCGGTATAGACCATCTTCTCGTGGTCGTAGAACACGATCAGGTCGATATCGCTGGAATAGTTCAACTCTCCCGCACCCAGCTTTCCCATGCCCAGCACGATCAGGCCGGACTCCTTCTCGGGATCATCGGGATGGGCCAGTCGTAAATTGCCGCGCTCGGCCTCGCGACGCAGCAAGAATCGCACGGCAAGGCGGATGGCGGTCTCCGCCATCTGCGAGAGCGAGCCGGTGACTTTCTCCAGCGGCCAGGCTCCGCCCAGATCGGCCAGGGCCGCTAAGAGAGAGCATCGCCGCTTGGCGGTTCGCAGACCGCTCATCAGGCGGTTGAGATCTGTTTCCTCGCCCAGATCGGCATTCAGCCCGCCGATCAGCGCGTCTTGCATGGCATCGGGACCGATTTCCAGGCTTTGACGCAGGAATGCCGGTTCCTTTTCCAGGCAGAAGGTCAGGAAGGGGCTGTTGCCGAAGATGCCGGTCAGCAGCTTTCCCAGGGAGGGATCATCGGGTAAGGCCCGCATGAACGCTACCAGTGCCGTATCATCGACAGCATCGGCGGCTTCTTGCCAGCGCTCCAGACCGACAGCGGCGCGGCCAAGGTCGGCAACACTCGGGAAGAAAGCTTCGTTTAGAGGAAAACTCACCTTGTGCGGCCCCATGGGTTGTGGTTGCTTCACACTGAGCAATAGGGCAACTGGGGTCAAGCGGTGATGGAGACGGATACGAGTGGTTCACGGCGCCGTTAGGAACCTGTTCCAGTTTCTCGGGGCTGTCCTGGCAGTTCTGTTGATCGCAGTGCCCATATCCGTCTGGCGATTGTCCTTGGGGCCGATCGCGCTTGACTTCCTCACCCCTTATATCGAGCAAGGCCTGACGGCTAAGGATGGCTCGCTGCAGGTCAAGCTTGATACCACCGTGCTTGCCATGGGGGGCGGCGAGCGCATGCTGGAAATCCACGCCTATAATGTTCGCGCCTATGTGGCGGGAAACGACCAGCCTATCGCCTCGGTGCCCGATATGGGGCTGTCGCTCAGCGGCAAGGCTTTGCTGCACGGCGTTGTCGCGCCTCATTCCATCCGATTGCATGGGGCGCGGCTGCGGTTGCTGCGGGGCGAGGATGGGAAGCTGCAATGGGGGATCGGGAATGATTCTTCCGGCGGTGATGTCTCGGCGGACGAGGCGATGCCCGCCGATGCCAGCGCCGTGGTGGCGGTCATTAAGGATGCCATGCTGGGAAGCCCGGACCCGGCCAAGCCCGGTCGGACATTACAGGTTCTGACCATTCTCAATGCTGATCTTCAGGTGGAAGACAAAGCCTTGGGCGGAATGTGGCACGCTCCGTCGGTTGATCTGGTCATCCGTCGTCTTGCCGAGGGGATTGCCGCCAAGGGGAAGGCGTCATTGGACCTGTCGGGCGAGAAGGGTGAGCTGGAAGTTGATGCCGCTTATACCAAATCCGATGGGGCGGTGGATGCCCGTCTGCGTTTGGGCGGGTTCCGTCCTGCGGTTTTGGCCCGGTTCGGTGGTCCTTTAGCCCAGCTGTCGGTCATCGACATGCCGCTGGCCGGTTCCGTTTCCGGTCGGATCGGCGGTGACGGCGTGGTGGAGCGGGTAAGCTTCGATCTGTCCGGCGGCGTGGGAATCTTGGATCTGCCAGCTCCGTTTTCCTCTCGCCATAATGTTGTTTCCACCGCTTTGCGGGGGGAGTTGAGCAAGGGCATGACCCGGCTTGATTTGGCCGAGGCCCGGATTGATATGGGCGGTCCGGTCTTTACCCTGGCGGCGGTGGTGGACGGGTTGGGCGGTGAGACCTCCGTCAAGGCTGACGGCAGTCTGCGCGATGTGCCGGTGGACCGGGTCCGTGATCTGTGGCCCAACGGCTTGGCGCAGAATGCTCGGGACTGGGTTGTCCCCAATTTATCCAAAGGCGTGGTGAAAGAGGCTTCCATCACCTTGTCGGCGCGCTCGGCCTCTGGGCGGTTTGATGATGTGGTCATCGACCATCTGAGCGGCGAGGTTCATCCCGAAGGCGTCACGGTGGATTATCTTCACCCCATGCCTGTGGCGAAGAATGCCGCCGCCGATTGCAGCTTCGATGCTCACAGCTTTCGGATCGCGCTGAAGGCGGGAGATATCTATGGCTTGAAGCTGAAGGAAGGACTCATCGTCCTGAGCGGTCTGGATAAGGAAGACCAGTTCGCCGATATCGACTTGACCATCAATGGTCCCGCGACCGATGCGCTTCGGCTGATCGACAACCCGCCGCTGCGCTATGCCCAGGCGCTGGGGATCGAGCCCGCCAAGGTGGGGGGCGACGCCTTGGCCAAGGTTCGTCTTAAATTCCCGTTGCTGAAGAGTCTCCGGCTGGACGATATCGGCATCAAGGCCAATGCCACCGTGAAGAATGTCAGCATTCCCAAGGTGATGATGGGGCTGGATCTAAGCGACGGCGTCTTAAATCTGGATGTGGATGCCAAGGGACTGGATGCGACCGGGCCGGTGGTGCTGGCGACCATCCCCGGAATCTTGGCTTGGCGTGAAAACTTCTCGGTCAAGAATCAGCCTTTCCGCAGTCGCTATCATTTGAAGGCGCCGATGGTCAGCGAGGAGCAACGCAAGCTGCTGGGCTTGGACGGCGTTCCTTTTGTGGCGCCTTTTGTCGCTGGCCCGGTGGGAGGCGAAGTGGTCGCCACCTTCTTCGATGGGGGCAAGGGGGAAATTGAGGCCAAGGTCGATCTTGCCGCTGCCCGCATGGAACTGCCGGGGTTGGGCTGGGTCAAGGATAAGGGCAAGCCCGGAACCGCCGAGGTTCTGGTCAAGCTGGATCGCAAGCTGGTCTCTGATATTCCCTCTTTCGTGGTCCGCTCGGGGGATATGAATGTTCAAGGCAGCGTGATGTTCGGCCCCGACGGCCGCGCCCGGAAGGTGGATTTCCCCAAATTGGCCTATGGCCGCACCAATGGCGAGGCCACCATTTCACTGCGCCCGGAGAAAGCCGGACTTGATGTTGTGTTTAAGGGAGCCAGCTTTGACGCTCAGCCCGCCATTACGCGCGACGAGGCTCAGAAGCGGGGCGAAAAGCAGGACAAACCGCCGCCCATGTCGGTGACCGCAACCGCCAAGACCATGTGGGTTTCGGATAAGGGAGCTTTGAGCAACGCTTCCGCCAATCTTAGCCGTGATGCCGAGGAGTGGCAGACTGTCGCCTTGAAGGGCAATGTGGGGAACGGCAAGACGTTCGCCGCCAATGTCCAACCGGGAGGACCGAAGCGCCGGACGTTCTCGGTGACGTCCAATGATGCCGGATCGGTAATGCGGGCCTTTGATGTCTATGAACATCTGTCGGGCGGTGAACTGACGGTGGACGGCTCTATTGACGATGCCAAGAAGGAACAGCCTTTCAGCGGAACCGCCAAGATTTCCGATTATCATATCCGTAATGCCCCGGCCCTGGCCCGGTTGCTGACCGTGGTCGCCATGACCGGCATCGTCGATGTGTTGCAGGGCGAAGGGGTGGGGTTTTCCTCGCTGGAGGCTCCGTTCACTTTGTCCGAAGGTTTGCTGGACGTCCGTGATGGCCGCGCCTGGGGGGCTGCCCTGGGCCTGACCGCCAAGGGACAGATTGACTTAGACCGCTCTCATATGGCGCTGGAGGGAACCGTGGTTCCTGCCTATGTGTTCAATAGCGTGCTGGGCAATATTCCCGTGCTGGGCTGGTTGATTACCGGCGGTGATAAGGGGGGCGGAGTCATCGCCTTCAATTATTCCATGAAGGGGCCGACCAGTGATCCCAGCGTCCTGGTCAATCCGTTGTCGGCTTTGACGCCGGGTTTCTTACGCAAACTGTTCAACATCTTCGACGATGGCAGCGCCACCGATGCCCGCAAGGGTGCGGTAAAGCCGTAAAACAAAACACAACGCCCGCCGAGTTTCCCCGGCGGGCGTTGTCGTTAATTCACCCGAACCGGGTCTTATACCAACGGCTCTACGCCCTGACCTGCCATCCTTATCGGGCTATCGCCCGAACCCATCCGGGGAAATCCCCGGACCCCTTTGTTTCCTATAAATAAAACAAAGGGAGGTTTGGAGGTTCACCTCCAACTCGGGGCCGGGGCGGGAGCCCCGCAGGGGGCAATCATTAGAGCCGTTGGTCTTATTCCTTGGTCTGGGGCTCGGCTTGAGCAGTCGGAGCCGGGATCTCGTGATGCATCCGACGGCCTGACAGCGCCAGCGCCTTTTCCAGGTCGGCTTCCGAGCACATGCCCAGAGTCACCGGATTACGCGGTTTGATATTGGATGCGTTCCAGTGGGTCTTGTCACGGACGGCCTGAATGGTCGGCTTGGTGGTGCCGATCAGCTTGGAGATGCCCGCATCGGACATTTCCGGGTGGTGTTTGATGATCCAGGAAATGGCGTCGGGGCGATCCTGGCGCTTGGACACCGGAGTGTAGCGTGCGCCCCTGGGCTTGGCGTTGGACTGAGGAATGTCGGTGGCGATCAGCTTTAACTGGCCATCGGGGTTCTTCTCGCAACGCTCAATCTCGGCGCGGGTCACCTGACCGTTGGCGATCGGATCGAGGCCAACGATACCGACAGCGACTTCGCCGTCAGCGATGGCCTGGACTTCAAGCGGATGCAGACCGCAGAAATCAGCGACCTGTTCAAAAGTAAGGGCAGTATTTTCAACCAGCCAGACGGTGGTCGCCTTGGGCATGAGCGGCAGGGCCATGAAACCTCCTGTATATCCTTATAATGGAACCGGTCGGAGCGAAGTCCGGCGGCTCCAGCGGTTTGGCGCCCCTCCATCCGTTTGGGACGGGGCGGGTACCTGCCCGCAAGCTTTGCGAAATTCCCGCCATGGCCCAAAGGGCCGCCAGGCGGGCGGCGACAATCCGTAGAATGCGATGCTAGTTATATGGGTGATTGTCGCGGCGGTCAAACCGTCAGCACGATCTTTCCGATATGGGTGTTGCTTTCCATCAGCCGATGAGCCTCGGCGGCCTGGGCTAAGGGGAAAGTGGCGTGAATCACCGGAGCAATGCGCCCGCTTGCCAGCAACGGCCAGACTATCTCGCGCAGGCCTTGGGCCATGCGGGCTTTGGCATCGTTGGACTGTGGCCGCAACGTTGATCCGGTCAGGGTCAGGCGCTTCAGCATCACCGGCATCATATTCATGTCCGCCGAAGAGCCGCGCATGAAGCCGATGGAGACCAGCCGTCCATCCATGGCCAGGGATTTGACATTACGGGGCATATAATCGCCGCCGACCATGTCGAGAATAACATCCACGCCCTTGCCCTTGGTCTCGGCTTTGATGATTTCGACAAAGTCCTCGGTGGTGTAGTCGATGGCGCGGATGGCGCCCAGATCGGTGCAGGCCTTGCACTTGGCCGCGCCCGATGCTGTGGCGTAGACCATGGCTCCCAGGGCGCTGGCCAACTGGATGGCGGTGGTGCCGATACCGCTGGCTCCGCCATGGATCAGGACTTTTTCGCCCGCTTTCAATCCGCCGCGCTCGAACACGTTATGCCAGACGGTGAAGAAGGTCTCGGGCAGGGCGGCTGCGCGAATCATATCGTAGCCGGGAGGCAGCGGCAGACACAGCCGGGCATCCACCGAGCAATATTGGGCATAGCCGCCGCCGGGAACCAGGGCGCAGACCGCATCACCCAAGGATAAGCTGGAAACACCTTCGCCCAGGGCGGCGACAATTCCGGCCACTTCCAGTCCGGGCAGATCGGATGCGCCGGGCGGAGCCGGGTAAGCGCCTTGGCGTTGCAGCACATCGGGGCGGTTGATGCCAGCGGCAGCCACCTCGATCACCACGTCTCCGGCACGGGGCACCGGCGTGGGGCGGGTGGTGAGCATCAACGCCTCGGG
>JAYTWE010000294.1:0-6333 GCA_043744055.1 Magnetospirillum sp. | reverse complement strand
TTTCCTGGCTGCCCCGGATCGGATTGGATGTGAATGCCTGGCCCAATCTGGTCGCGCATTCCGCCCGCGTCAAAGACCGCCCGGCCGTCCAGACTGCATTAAAAGCGGAAAAGCTGATTTAGACATTCTCTCGGGGCTTTTGCCCAAGTCCCCAACCGGGAGGTCCCTCCGAGCGGGCTTGATGCGTGCAAACACGAAAAGGGCCTACGGAAAACCGTAGGCCCTTCGCTTTTTCAAGCCGAAGCTGGAATTAGGCTGCGTCGACGGCCTTGCTGGCCATGGCGCGGAGAATGCTGCGCTTCAGGCGGCGGGCTTCAACGGACAGCTTACTGTCAGTGACCGAGAGCAGGAAGGCGTCGATGCCGCCATTATGCTCAACAGTCTTCAAGCCATTGGTGGAGAGACGCATACGGACGGCAAAGCCCAAAGCGTCGGAGACCAGGGAAGCTTCCTGCAGGTTGGGCAGGAAACGACGACGGGTCCTGTTGTTTGCGTGACTGACATTGTTGCCGGTCAAAACGCCCTTGCCGGTGATGGCGCAGCGACGTGCCATATCAAAATCCTCATCTCGTGTCGTTCGCCGGTTCATCTACGGCCATTGAGGCCGGACGGGCACCGGAGGAAGCGCGTTTTTAAGGGGCCGGAGCCCGTCAGTCAAGCAAGAATCATCATCCGAAAAGCTTATCGATGGCATCTTGGCCCATCATCTTGTCCACATCGGCCTGAGTCACGCCTTTACCCGCCAATTGCGGGCCGTTCAAAAGTTTCTTGTCCGGGTCTTCTTCCTTAATTTCCACCACCACCTTGGTCAGTTCGTCCCTGCCCCAGGTGAGGATAATGGAGTTGACCCGCTCTTCGACAAACTTAAGCGTATTAACCACCTTGGAAATACGCTGGCCGGTGATGTCTTGGAACGAACACGCCTCGAACACCATGTTCACCTTGTCGGTGACCTTGTCGAACATCACGCAGAGTTCCGGGTTTTCCGCAGCAGCCGCACGAGCTTCGACCATCAGCCCGTCGATGCTCTCCATGCTTTCCATGATTGTGTTGGTGGCGCCTTCGGTGGCATCGACGATGGCGTCCAATTGCTCGGACATACCACCGAAATGATCCGGTGATCCAGGTGGGTTCAGCGTAGCAAGTTCCTTACGGATCTTCTGCATATGGCCGAACAGGCCAACCAGCTCCCGTTTCAGGATCAGGCTGTCATTAGGCGGATTCGGCATTTTTTATCCAAACAGGTTAGCAATTGCACAAAGGATAGCCTGATTAGTATCAATGCGCCAAGGGGAGTCGGAAGGCGCCGACCAATTGACGCGCCTCCGCGCCGGGAGCCATCCTCCCTTCCGCCACCGCTTGTTCCATTTCCGGCAGCAACTGCTCAACTCGGGGGTCATCACGCAATGTTTGCAGCAACGTTTCGGAGACCTCGTTCCACATCCACGCGTGTGCTTGACGTGATCGCCGTTCGGCCAGAGCTCCCGCTTTATCCATAGTGTCGCGATAGGTGGCGATGGTCTTCCAGACCTCATCGACGCCTTTACGCTCCATGGCCGAGCAGGTCAGAACCGGAACCGTCCAATGGGGTGAGGCAGGAGCCAGCAGGTGAAGAGCATTCTTATAATCGCGTGCGGCACGCCCCGCCGCAGCAGCAAGATCGCCATCCGCCTTGTTGACCACGATGGCGTCGGCCAGTTCCACGATCCCCTTCTTGATCCCTTGCAGCTCGTCGCCGCCGCCGGGAACCAGAACCAGCAAGAACATGTCCACCATATCGGCCACCGCCGTCTCGCTTTGCCCCACTCCTACCGTCTCAACCACGATGACGTCGAACCCGGCAGCCTCGCAGACCAGCATGGCTTCGCGGGTGCGGCGCGCCACCCCGCCCAGGGTGCAGCCCGACGGGCTAGGGCGGATGAAGGCGCGGGCGTCGCGACCCAATTCCTCCATGCGGGTCTTATCGCCCAGAATGGAGCCTCCCGTCCGTGGGCTGGACGGATCGACCGCCAACACGGCGGGCCGCTTGCCCTGGCTCAGGACATGGAGACCGAAGCTTTCGATAAAGGTGCTTTTCCCCGCCCCCGGAACGCCGGTGATGCCGATACGGACCGAGCGCCCCGTATGAGGCAGCAGGTCATGCATCAACTCTTCCGCCGCTTCACGATGGTCGGAGCGGGTGGATTCGATCAAGGTGATGGCGCGGGCCAGGGCGCGGCGTTCACCGGCAAGCACACCCTTGGCCAGGGTGGCGGGGTAAGACGGAGGAAGAAGACTCACGGTTTGCGCTCTACTTCTTGTTATCGGGCTCGCGCCCCTCGTTCAGGAAGGTAAGGATCGCCATGCCCACCAGCTTGGCGCGGTCCTCGTCGGACAGATGATCGAGAATCTTACGCTTGGCCTTATGAACCTGCTTGGCCTGTTGCAAGAGTAAGGCACGGTCATCAGACACCACTGGCGCCTTGGCGGCAGGCTGACTCGGCTTGGCTGCCGGTCGCGGCGCTGGCCTGACCGCCGTCTTCGGCTTCTCGTCTCCGAACAAAGATTTCAGAAATCCGAACATGCTAGCGCCCATCACCAAGCAAGGCTTTCTTCGCCACATGGCGCAGCTTCGCCATTTCTTCGTCGCTGAGTTCAGCCAAAGCCGACTGACTGGCCCGGTGCACCGCCATGGCGCTTCGAATCAGCTGTGCCTTCTTGGGCGGCAATCGGCGCATGCGGTCTTCAGCTTCGGCCAGGGCGGTATGAACGTCGCGCTCTGGTTCAGAAATCCGGGCCACGGGACGACGGGACACGGCGCGGTTTTGCGCCGCGTCTTGCGTTCGAAACAAATTGTGCAGCCATCCGATCATGACTCAATCCTAGCGCAAATGAAACAGCCGAGGTAGCGCCGCCGCAGATGAGCTTCAAACACCGCCGGGTCCAGCGGCTTTCCCGTGGCCCGCGCCACCAGATCCTGAGTGGACAGCAAACAGCCCTGACCGTGAATATTGGTCCGCAGCCACGCCAATAACGGCTTGAAATCCCCCCGGCCGATAGCAGGGAGAATGGACGGGTCGGCCTGTTTGGCGGCAGCGAAAAGCTGGGCTGCCGTCATGGCGCCCAGAGTATAGGTGGGGAAATAGCCCCAGGACCCGCCATACCAGTGGATGTCTTGCAAACAGCCCAGGCGGTCGTCGGGCGGAGTGATCCCCAACAGCCTCTTATAGCCCTCGTTCCAGGCGGCGGGTAAGTCGGACAGATTCATGTGGCCTTCGATAAGCGCCTTTTCCAGGCGATAGCGGATGATGACATGGGCGGGATAGGTGCATTCATCCGCCTCGACCCGGATAAAGCCGCGCTCCACCCGAATACTCCGGCGATACAGATTGTCCGCCTCCCATTCCGGCCCCTGCCCGCTAAAAGCCGCCTGAATCAAACCGGCGGCAAAGTCCATGAATTCCCGCGACCGGCAGGCCTGCATCTCCATAAGCAGGGATTGAGATTCATGGACCACCATGCCGCGCGCCCGCCCCACCGGCTGAGTCCGCCAGCGCCCCTTGGGCAGACCGAACTCGTAAAGGGCGTGACCGGTTTCGTGCAGCACCCCCATCATGGCCGAGCCGAAATCCGCCTCGTTATAACGGGTGGTGATCCGAGTATCTTCGGGAGAGCCGCCACAAAAGGGATGGTGCGACACATCCAAGCGGCCATGATGAAAGTCGAAGCCCAGCATCTCCATCATCTTCAGGCCCAGGGACTTCTGATTCTCGATAGAAAAGGGACCGGGCGGCGACAGCGGCTGCGGTCGCCGGGCCTGAGCCTCCAGGGCCTCGTCAATGAAGCCGGGCAAGAAGCCCTCCAGATGCGCGAATACGGGGTCGATCTCGGCGGAGCGGCCGTCGGGCTCGTATTGATCCAGCAAGGCGTCATAGATGCCCACACCCAGCTTTTCCGCCTTGATGGCCCCCACCTGACGAACCAGCCCCAACAAATCACTCAAGGCTGGCAGCACTCGCTTGAAATCCGCCGCCGGACGCGCCTCTCGCCACGCCATCTCGCAGGTGGATTCCGCTCGGGCCACAGCGTCCACCAGATCGGCGGGAACGGCAGCCGCGTGGACCCATTCACGGCGCATCTCGCGCAGGTTGGCGCTCTCCCACGGGTCTTGCGTCTCTCCTTCGGCCTGGGCCAGCAGGTCCGCCATTTCCGGGGCGGTGATGGTCTCGTGGGCGATACCCTTCAAGGTGGCCATCTGCTCGGCACGGGACTCCGCCCCGCCACTGGGCATCATGGTCGCCATATCCCATTGCAGCACCGCTAAGGCGTCACCGATAGCGGCGGATTTGCGGAAGATGGCTTCCAGGCGTGACATGGCGGTCATGAAGAGTCCTTTTCTCGGGGCCGATTGTTAAGGAACGATAGACCATGGCCTAGCCTTCAGGGAATCGGTTATTCTGCTGTCTCTCCATAGCCTTCGACAAAGGACATCGCCCATGCTCGCCAAACCGAAATTCGCCGTGGTTCTGTCTGGTTGCGGCGTCTATGACGGCAGTGAAATCCACGAAGCCGTGCTGACCCTGCTGGCCATCGACCGCCAGGGCGGCACCTATCAGTGTTTCGCGCCAAACCGCCCTCAGATGCATGTGGTCAACCACCTGACCGGTCAGCCCGCCGAGGAAAGCCGCAATGTCTTGGTGGAATCGGCCCGCATTGCCCGAGGCGAAATCAAGGATATGGCTCAGTTCAATCCGGCCGAGTTCGATGCCTTGGTCTTTCCCGGCGGCTTCGGCGCCGCGAAAAATCTGTGCAGCTTCGCCGTGGACGGTCCCGACTGCTCCGTCGATCCCGCGACCGAGACGGCGGTCAAAGCCATGGCCGCCGCAGGGAAACCCATCGGCGCACTGTGCATCGCCCCCGCCCTTATGGCCAAAATCATCGGGGACAACGTCGATGTGACCATCGGCAACGATCCCGGCACCGCCCAAGCCATCGAAAGCATGGGAGCCAAACACCAAACCGCCGGTCACGGCCAAGTGGTGGTGGATCAAAGGCACAAGCTGGTGACCTCGCCTTGCTACATGCTGGACGCCACCATCTCTCAAATCGCCGATGGCGCCGAAAACACCATCAAGACGCTGCTCGGATTGATCGGAACATAACAGACGAGGCCTGTCAGACCTTCGGGCTGTGCTTAACCCTTTCGCAGGACCACCACCAAGCCAGGGACATCCATGCCGCCATCGCAGCGGGTGACGGCATGTTCCAGCAGGATCACCAAGAACCCGGCCTCGGCCGCTTTGATCTCCACATAGCCGGTGGCGTGGGCATAGCGGTTCTTCGCTCCCAGCAGATAAGAGCCGCAATCCTCGGCTCGCTCCACGGTGAAGGCGAAGACGCCATTGGGGCGTAGCGCGGTGGCGGCGGCTTCCATCACCGGGCCAAGATCACCGAAATAAACCAGAACATCGGCAGCGACCACCAGATCGTAACTGGCGGGGCGGGACGTCAGGGTTGCTCCCAGCTCGCCCACCGCCAATGCGTCATAAAGCCCGCGAAGCTTGGCTTTCTCCACCATGGCCGGGGACAGATCAACGCCATCCAGCCGCGCCGCCAGCGGCCGCAGAGTCAAGGCGGCAAGACCGGTGCCGCAGCCGACATCCAAAACATCCAAGCCGCTCTTGACGGTCAGACCGCGATCCAGGGCATCGCCCAGCAGGGACGGAGCGCGATAGCCCAGCTTGTCCACCAGCGACGCGTCGAATTTATCGGCATAATCGTCGAACAGCTGGCGCACATAGGCATCAGGAGCGCGAGCGGGGGTGGGGGCTCCTCCCACCTGGGCCAGCCCGAGAGCGGCGCCGTGGCGGTCGGTGGGATCAAGTTCCAGGCAACGGCGATAATGGGTGGCCGCCCGGTTGTTTTCCCCCAAGACACGGCGGGCTTCGGCCAGGCACCAATGGGAATCGGCACAATTGGGATCGGCGGCGATTGCTCGTTCAAAGGCCGCCGCGGCTCCCTCTGGCAAACCCTGAAGGTTACGGATCAGGCCCAGTTCGGTCCAACCGGCGGGCTCGCTGGGAGCCAGTTTGGTGGCGCGTTCGGCCTGGGCGCGGGCATCGTCCAGACGCCCCAGTTCACGGAGCGCTCCGGCGAGATTGGCTCGAGTCCCGGCATGATCGCGGCGCAGTTCGACCGCGCCCGACAAGATGGCGACAGCCCGCTCCAACAGCCCCAATCGCCGCAAGACCAGGGCATAATTATGCAGCGCGGCCGCCCAGTCGGGGCGAATGGCCAAAGTCTTTTCCAGGAAAATGGCCGCTTCTTTATCCTCTCCCTTCTGATAGAGCAGCG
>JAYTWE010000293.1:0-7390 GCA_043744055.1 Magnetospirillum sp. | reverse complement strand
CTGGTGGCGGCTCTCGTCGAACTCGGCATCGCCAAAGGCGATGGAGAAGGTCCGCACCGGCGCGCTCGAGAGCTGCGCGGCCAGGGCGGTGACGACGGACGAATCAAGCCCGCCGCTCAAGTAGGCGCCCACCGGGACGTCGGATCGCAGGCGCAGGCTCGTGGCGCCGGTGAGCAGGTCGAGCAGCCGCTCGCGTGCTTCGCCGGCGGAGGTGTCGGCGGACGCGTGCGGTGTAAACGTCGCCTGCCAGTGCCGCGCGATCGTGGTGTGCCCGTCGCGCCAGGTCAGCGAATGCCCTGGAGGGAGCTCGTTGATCCCCGTGAAGATCGTCCGCGGCGCCAGCGTCGTCCAGAAGGTGAAGACGTTGTCGAGGCCAAGTGGATCGATCTCGCGCGACACGGCCGGGTGCGCGAACAGCGCCTTGATCTCGGAGGCGAACAGAACTCCACCGCCAGCAGTCCGGGTCCAGTAGAGCGGCTTGACCCCCAACCGGTCGCGCAGCAGCAACAGCCGATGGGGCTCGCGCTCGTACAGCGCCATGGCATACATGCCGTTGAGATCGTGAACGAAGTCGCGTCCCTTGGCGTGAAAGCTTTCCAGCGCCGGTTCCATGTCGCCTTGGGTTTGGAAGACATGGCCGCGTTCGCTCAACTGCGCCCGGAGTTCGCGGTAGTTGTAGACCTCGCCATTGCCCAGCAGCACGGTCTCGCCACCCTTCCTGACCAGGGGCTGGTCGCCGGTGGCAAGGTCGATAATGGCAAGCCGGGTGAAACCCGCTTGAAAACGGTGGTCATGGGAGATGTGGATGCCGGTGCCGTCGGGGCCGCGGTGACGCATAACCGCCAGCATAGCGGCGATATGGGCCTCGGCCGGGCTCGCCGATCGGGGCAGGAACAATCCAGCCAGACCACACATGTCAGGCCGCCTTCCCTGGTATGGTTTTCCACCGGATGCGCATGGCCCTGCTTGTACCCTGCTCAGGCCGGGCCGGGCAAGGCTGCGGTGATGGAATGGTTATCGCTTTCAATGCTCAATCGTTCCCCATATCCTGCCCGACCGGCCCCATATCCTGCCCGACCGGATTGCAGGGACCCTGGTGGGAATTCGAAGTGGCATGATCAAACCTTGGTTCTTTTTGGCGACGGCAGTTGCGCTGACCGGCCTGTGCCTGTCGGTCGCCACCCCAACACCCCGAGACGATGCCTTCACAACCCTGGCTGCCTCGGAAAGGCTGGCGCTGGACCGGCTGTCGGTTGAAGACCTTGCCGAACTGAAGCTCTTTCATCTGGATTTCCATCCACCCTATGACGTTTTGATCCTGGGGAATTCCCGACCGCTTCCCCTGAGGCCGGTCGATCTTGGGATGGCAGATGATCAGATGTTCAATGCCGCCCTCACCGGAGAATCACTGCGCTCCAGTGTTCTTTTGCTTGAACATCTTGCCCAATACGACCGTCTGCCTCGCATTGCGCTCATCTCATGGGATAATGCGGAATTGAATTATTATGGTAATCCGCAATGGCCGCCGACGGCCTTGCGATGGATTCAGATGGGACGCGATATTTGGGCGGGGCTGACCCGTCCGGGCATCACTGCTTCGGATCTGGCCCGCATGATGCTCCGCCATGCCGCCACGGAAGCGACCCTGCTGACCCGAAAGCTCAATGCCGAACGGGTTTGGCGAGGATTGCGAGCCTGGGGAGCCGATCGTCTTGGCATGGAAAATGGCCTGGCGCCGCGGACCACTGATCCCATGGGATATCTGGCCGATGGCAGCCGCCCATCGCCACGGATCGAGACTCCTTATCGGGGGCAGATGCTGAAAGCTCCCAACCGCAATCTGCTTCCCGGCTATGTGGATTATGACCTGGAACGGCTGGCCGCTCTTCAGCGCCATGGGATGCGGGTGATTATCTTTGAAACCATGTTGCATCCCGACATACATGCTCGCGCCATGGTCAAGCCTTCGAGCGTGGCGGCGGAAAGCCGTCAGGCCCTGGTCGATTCATGCGCCCGTCATGGTATCGAGTGTCATCCTGCCCCCGCTGATTATGCCCCCATGGGGGAATTATGGTGGGATGACGGCCACCCCCCGGCCCCGGTTCTGGCAGCGTGGATCACCAGTTTTCTTTCTCCTGCGCAGGGGAAAGCGGCCCAATGATCTTCAACGATTTTGCCTTCCTGTTCTTGTTCCTGCCCATCACGGCAGCGGCGTTCTATCTGGCCCCCTATCGGTTGCGGGAATGGCTGATGTTAGGGGCGTCGCTGGCGTTTTACGGCTTGGCGGGAGCCGAGCATGTGGTGGTCTTGCTGGGATGCATGGCCTGGGTCTGGGTCTTTACTGCCTCGGATTCCATCCGGGGCTCCCGCTGGCGGTTGGCGGCTGCGATCACCGGGCCGCTGATGGCGTTGCTCTATTACAAATATCTGGGCTTCATCATCCGCGACATCTTGCCCCAATCCCTGACCCTGGGCTGGAAGCCGGAGATCGCGGACAAGCTGCTTCCCGCCGGAATATCATTTTTTACCTTCCATCTGGTGGCTTTCGCTTTTGATCGGGCGCATGGGATCATTTCGCGTCAGCCGCCGCCCGCTCATTTCATGCTCTACATCACCTTTTTCCCCCATCTGGTGGCGGGGCCGATCCTGCGCTATCACGAAGTGGGCGAGGCTCTGACGGTCTTGAACCGCTTCCGCCCCTCCGAGGAGCACTGGCGCAAGGCCATCATCTATTTCTGCTGCGGGCTGGCGGCGAAGGTACTGCTGGCGGACGGGCTGGCCGGATTTATCCGCCCACTATCGGCCGCGGTGGAGAGCTTGTCGCCGCTATCGGCTTTTTACGTTCTGATCGCCTATAGTTTTCAGATCTATTTTGATTTCTGGGGCTATTCGCTGATGGCGACGGGGCTGGCCTGTCTCTTCGGCTTTACCTTTCCCCTGAACTTCAATCATCCTTACAACGCGCTCAATCCTCAAGATTTCTGGCGGCGCTGGCATATGACGTTAAGCCGGTGGTTTCGCGACTATCTTTATATCCCACTTGGCGGCAATCAACGTTACATCCGCAACATTATCATGGTGTTTATGGTCTGCGGGATGTGGCACGGCGCGGCTTGGCAGTTCATGGTCTGGGGCGGCTTCCACGGATTGCTGATCGTGGCCTATCACCTGTCCAAGGGGCATTGGGACCGCTTACCGAAGTTGGTACAGCGGGGGTTGACCTTCTTGCTGGTCTCCATGGGCTGGACTCTGTTCCTGTTCGACTTCTCCACCGCCTGGAGTTTTCTGCACAGTCTGGTCGGGGCTTCCGTTCATTCCGGTGAGGGACCTGATCTGCCGGTTCAGGCCTGGGCCATGCTGATGGTCAGTGCGCTGGCCTGTTTCGCGGTGGATGTGGAACGGCTGGCCGCCAGTCCGGCGATCGATCGTCGGGGCGGTATTCTTCATAGCCTGGGCTTCGCCGCCGTTTTCGTTCTGGCCCTGCTGTTCATCGACCGCTCGGGCAGCTTCATCTATTTCAGGTTTTAAGCGGTGTGCGCTAAATTTGGCGCACACCGCGATCAGCCGCCATTGAGGCGGCGGCCAAGCGGCCGGAGGGCCGCGCCCGGCGAGGGACAAGCATAAAGCGAGATCATCGTGTGTCATATTTGACGCACGATGATCTAAGCGGCGTCCACGGTGATATTTCCCGACCATGGCAGAGTGGCGGTGGTGGAAATCTCGATCCGGCTGGCGGGCTGGCCCTCACCATAAGCGCTCCAGAGGATGGTCTTGGAGACCGCGATCTCGGCTCCTGGCGCGGTGATGGTGAAGCGCCGCCCACCCGGTGCGGTCAGGCGTAGGGCTCCGTCTCGCATTTCCACCTGACAGGTTGTGTGCAGACGGCGGATGATGGAATGGCTGGCTTTGCCTTCCATCTGGTCGTTGATGACCAGCTTGCGTCCGGCAAAGCGCCAGCTCCGCGTTACCAATCCCACATTGCCCAGGCGGCGGAAGCCTTCGAAGGACAGATCCACCCCATTGACGCTCTGCTCCAGCCGGGGCGGCTTGCCCCCCACCGCTTGGCGGAAGGCGGGGGCGTAATAGGGTTTGTTGGCGGGATAGGGATCGGCACCATCCACGGAGATTCCGTTATGAGCCCGTGCCGAGACTGCTTCATCGGCCTCGCCCGCCACGGCATAGCTGCCGCGTCCCATATCGAGGAAGACCGGTTCACGCTCGAAATGCAGCTCGAACCCGCCGCAATCTTGGTGGCCATGACCGGGCATATGGCTCCAACCATCGGGGTCGGCGTGCCATAATCCGCTCCAGTCGCCGAACTCCGCCCGCAGCCAGCCATCCTCGATCAGGGAATCCGAAGCCGCCACGCTATCGAGAACCACCGCCAGCCGGGTGCGATCTTCCGGTGTCAGCAGTTCCATCCAGCCGGATCGGCGGTCCCCGCCCGGCATCAGGCAGAACAGATGATCCGGCGGGCAATCGGGTGAGACGTCGCCCACCAGGGGAAAGCGTCCTGGCAGCACGAAATGAGGGAGCACCGCCACGGCGCGGCGTAAGGCTTTTTCGAAAGCTTCAGTCTCGGGGCGGCCATGGGCGCGGGCCGCCAGCCAGACGCTGGCCAAAGACCGCGTCAGCAGAAGATGGTAATGGGTCGAGCCTTCACGCAGCACGCCGGACAGGCGGAAGATGCGCCCTAACTCGGCCAGCAGAATCCGGGTCCCGGTCTCGGTGGCTTGGGGCAGCTTCAAGGCGAGGCCCAGCAGATACAGGCCTCGGCCGTTATTGAACAGATGGTTGGAGGTGTGATGGTCGCCGAACCATTCCAGCCGAGCCGCCATGGCGGGGGCATGGGCGGCCAGAACCGCCAGACTGTTCTCCGCCGTGCCGGGCAAGCCATGCCGATTCACGAAGGTCAGCAGAGTGATGGCCCGTTCTGCCGCCGTATAGGGATGCCAGGCCCAAGAGGAATCCGGCACGCCGAACCGGGCTAACCAAGCATTCCACAGGGCTCCCACCCAGCGTGGGTCATCGCTGGACCGCATCAAGGGCACCCAGGCGAACCGGTGCAGACCCAGCTGGGTTTCCGGGTCGTCATAGGCCCGCTCTATTGCCTCGGCTTCACCACCGGGCTCGACCTCCACCATCCGGCCGGGTAAGCGCAAAATAATGCGCCCCTTGGGTGGAGCATCGGGCAGGGCCGAAAAGACCACGTCGGGCTTTTCCAGCTCCAGCCCAGCCCAATCGGGACCAAGGCAAGACGGCAGGTGAGGGGTGAAGCCGGGCTCGCCCGGTGTCAGGCGCAGGGCGCGCATTATCAGCCAACGGCGGAGAACCGGGTCGGCCGATAATTGGCGCAGTTTGCGAATGATCGCGTTGAACATGAAAAAGCTTGTAGCGGAGAGAATGCCTGGAAGCTATAGAGGAGATTATGAGCTCCCCCGCCAAGACCGACATCCAAGCCTTCTGGAAGGCATTGTACAACTCGCTCTACGAGGATGTGGACGCAGGTCTGACCCGTGACGCCTTGTTCAAATCCCTGGATGATCTGGAAGACCTGTTCCGCTTTCGCCGCCATATGGCGGTGGTGGAGATGCCCTTGGCCGAATTGGAGGGTAAGCGGGTCTTGGAAGTGGGGCCGGGCGCCGGCGGCCATTCGGCGCTCTTCGCCAAGCATGGCGCTCATATGACCAGCCTGGATATCACCCCGACCCGTGCCCGCGCCACCGAAGCCAAGTTCCGCCTGATGGGGGAAAAGGCCGAGCAGTGCCACGCCGTCAACGGTGATTCGGAAAACCTGCCCTTTGCCGATGCCACGTTCGACATCGTTTATTCCAACGGGGTGTTGCATCACACCTTGGATACGGAAAGGGCCATCGCCGAGGTGTTTCGGGTGTTGAAGCCCGGTGGCCAAGCGGTGATTATGCTGTATTGCAAAAGCTCATGGCACTATTGGATCAATATGTTCCTGCCGATCGGCTTGCTGATGGGCAAGGCTTTTCGCGATCCCAACTGGCTGGGTAAAGCCACCGAATGGGGCGGCAAGAACCGCCAGACCGTGGCCAATCCCATCACGCGCTGTTACACCGGTTCTGGGATTGCGCGTCTGTTCGCCGCCTTCACCAACGTGACCTATCGCAAGGCTGATTTCTTCTGGTATCTGGTCCCCAAGCTGGGGCGCATTTATCGCAAGTACCAGATCAAGAAATATGGCACTCATCCCGGCGGAATCCTGGTCTATGGGGAGCCCTGGCCCATTCAGTCACCCATGGAATTGAAACTGGGTGAGATCATGGGTTTTTCCTGGTTCATCTCGGCCAAAAAACCCAGCTGATCGCAACCGATCAACCCGCCAGGGGATCAGTCGCTGGATTCTCTTGAGGATAAAGCCGCATCACCGCGAAGATCAGCAGCGCGATCAGCCACAGCACCGCCAACCACCATGCCTGCCAAGCACCGAAACTGATGAAGGCCACGGTCACGGCTTGTGTCAACAGGCCAAGCGAGATGGCTCGATAAGGGGTTGGAAGTCGTTGCAAGGCCGTTATGATCGTCAGCAAGACGGTCAGTCCCAGCGCCGCTCCCACCGCTCCCAGTTCCAGCCACCATTGCAACGCCGTATTGTGAGGATGGAGAGGCAGGTTCTGCTCGTGATAGAAAGCAAGTGTGTTGGAGGGAGGATAGACCAGGACTTCATCATCACCGCCCGGAATACTCCGTGAAGAATCCATTCCCCAACCCAAAATCGGCTTTTCCATGACTTTATCGGCGCTGAACTTCCAGATGCTCAGGCGGTGATGGGTTGAGTGGGGGATGCTGGGAAAATTGTTCCACAGGGATTGAGTGTCGGACAGAGTATTCATGGCGAACGGGAACGAGATCACCGTGATGATCAGCCCGGTTTTCAGGGCGAAAACCAGCGGCCGCGCCGCGAGCCAAGAGCCCAGCGCCACCAAGGGCCCCAAGATCAGGCAGATTTTAGCGGTGGAGCTTGGGGACAGCATCACTGTGCTTGCCGCTGCCGCCACCGTCAGCCCCAACAGGACCCAGCGCCGCTGGATCAACAGAGCATAGCCGACGGGCAAGGCCATCAGCGCCATGACGGTTGAGGCCCGGTTCAAGCGCTGGGGAGGGAAGGGGGAGGTCAGCGTCTTGCCAGCAAGCAGCGGATACAAAACCTCACGCAGATTGCTGCCCCAGATGGCGTCCAGGGCGAAAATCACAGCACCCACTAGGAATCCAAGGGTCGCGGCCCGCAGCATCAGACGCAAGGCTTTCTCAGGCAAGGCTCCCGTGGTCGTCAGCAAAATGCTGCCCCCCAGGGAAAGCCCGATCATGCCCAAGGTTGAGCGGATGGCTTGTGCCGGGTCGAGGCACCACAAAATGGAGACGG
>JAYTWE010000292.1:0-9167 GCA_043744055.1 Magnetospirillum sp. | reverse complement strand
CGTGAAGATTGACGTAATCCACATCACCCGCACTCAGCCCGGCATCGGCCAGGGCGGCAATCATGGTGGCCAGGGCTCCGGCCCCACTCGGATCGGGAGCGCTGACGTGATGAGCGTCAGAGGTCTCACCCAGACCGGCCAAGGCCAGTTCCGCCGGATCGGGACTCAACAAGAACAAAGCCCCGCCCTCGCCGATTGTGATACCGGACCGGTGAGCGCTGAACGGATTGCAAGGCTCGGGAGACAGAGCCTCCAGCGAGCTGAACCCCGCCACGGTCATGCGGCACAGGGTATCGGCCCCACCGACGATAGCAGCATCACAAATTCCAGCTCGGATCAGCCGCCGGGCACTGGCCAAGGCTTTGGCGCTGGAGGAACACGCGGTGGCCACCACATAGGCCGGTCCCTCCAACCCCAGCAGATGCGCCAGGAATGTGGCTCCACTCCCCGTCTCCTGCTGGCGGTAATGGAACCCGTCTGGCCATTGTCCGGTGGCGAGATGATGGGCGATGGCGGCCTCGCCCTCGGCAATTCCAGACGTGCTAGTTCCCAGAACCACGGCGATGCGGTTGCGGCCGAAGCGAGCGATGGCGGCGGCGATATGGCCTTGAATCTCGGCGGCTAAAGCGGCCAGCACCCGATTGTTGCGGCAATCCCACCCCGTCAGAGCCACGGGTAATGGAGGAAGGTCATCGCCGAGACATCCCACCGGCACGGCACGGCCAGGCAGAAATCCGTCGCGTAGACGCAATCCTTGGCGAGAACCGGCCAAGAGCGGCCCAATTGTGGCGGCCTTGCCCAGGCCCAAACACGATGCCACAGCCATGGCGGGAAGGTAGAGGCGATCTCTCATGGCCCGACCATCACCGAGCGGACTTCAAGATCGTAATCCCAGGCGGAATTGTGAAGGCGGGCAAGCCCTCCCCAGGGATCACCCTGCCATGAAACCCGGATAACATCGCCAACGCTGCGGCCGTCAGGAGTCTGGATCATTTTGGTATCGCCAAGGGCTTGACGGACCACCGCTTCGGGCCAGTACAGCAGCACCATATCGGCCAGAATGTTTTCAGGCCGCAAGGAGTCCGGCAGCCAGGCGGCGCGCTCGATCTCCACCCGCCCCTTGGTCCAAGTCACCGTCATGGCGCGACGCCCCATGGAATCGCTTCCCGCCAACAGCAGCCGATCAGGAGTCACCGACAGACGGCCTTCAAAAATGAAGCTGTCGCCGCCGTGACGCGCCGTCACCATCTGCACCGATTCCACCGAACGGCCCAGATCGCCCGGCGCGGGCAGATCCAAGCTTATACCGGGAGCTATGGTTACTCGCTCCGTCACAGGCGGCGGAGCCGTGCAAGCCGTCAGGAGCGCCAGTACCGTGAAACCGAAAACCCGCATAGCTCTGCCGCAATAGGGAAACATGCCGGACGATACACCACTTTCTGGAAGCACTCTATCTCAACAAAATAGCGAGCTTGGGATCATCCAACACCTGATCGACCACGTCTTGCAACACGTCATTGGCCACCTTGCGCAGATCCTCGCTGGAGGCGAGAAGGCCGGAATCGAAGGGATTGAAGCTTCCAACTCGATCCGCACTGGCTTGGCGCTGAAACACCAGCCGCCCCGAGGACTTCTGGACCAAGGATGCGGTGATCTGGGCATGAGCCTCGCGGCGGACATACTGATTGCAATCCAACCGCTCGATCGTGACCTGCATGGAATATTGGCTGTACGAACCCACCAGCCCCCGCGCCTTCAGAGCTTCACCAAAGTTGGCCTTCACCACGTCCTTAACCGGAACTTCCGTGGTTACGGTCTTGAGCGGCTCGCCGAAGCCACCGCGAATAGCGCCCAACCAATTGGGACCGTGTTTACGACTGTCAGTGATATCAGAGAGATCCACCAAAGCCCGCGCGGGCTGCTTCGCGACCGCAATCTTCGAGGAATCATAATTCAGATTGGAAGGTGTACTGCATGCGGAGATCAGAACGCATCCCACCAGAATCGCCCATCTCATCGTGTTTCATCCCTTCCATAGGCTGAAGGCGCAAGAAAGAACGCCAATCCCACCCCCACCAGCATGCTCGATCCAAAGGCCCGCACGGCCACCACATCGCTCAACGCCAACAACCCGAAGGACAGCAAGGTCGTGAGCATGGCAAGACAGACAGAGACCACCGTCACCGGATCGCGCTGCTGATCCTCGGCGCAAAATATCGCGTAATCGGTGCCGATGGACAAGACCAGCACCAACCCCATGGCGGCAAAGAAGCTGAATCCAACTCCGGCCAAGGCCAGCAGCGGCGGAGTCAGCATCACCGCCGCCACGGCGGGCAGCATCACCCGCACCGCGCCCACCCAGCCATATCTCCAAGCCAGCAGCGGGACCATCAGCAAAGCGGACCCCGCCAGCAAAGCCAAGGCGCGATGGCGATAAGCCTCCAACAGAAGGCTGATATCGCCGGTGGGGTCGATAAATCTCACCCCCTCCAGCCCCTCGGCGGCACTGCGTAGCGCCGCCATATCGCCGCCGCCATCCAGGGTAACCGCGTGCATCCGCTCGCTCAGAACCAGGCTGTCAAGAAACGGCAACGCCTTGGTGGCGCGGATCTGGGCCAAACTCAGCGGATGATCGGGCGGGACGACCGCCACCGGCTCCGCCATGCCCAGCCGGGCGCGATACTCGGCCAAATGAGGTGTGATCAAGGCGCGTTCCCCCAATTGAGCATCAGCGGCCTGACGCCGGGCCGAGGGAACGAAGCGCGCCGCCGATTGCCAACCCACAAGGCCCGTCAGGCGCTCTCCCAAGGCTTCCTCACGCTCCAACACCTGTTGTTCGCTCTCGCCTTGCACCAGGAAGAACTGAGTAATCTGTCCGAACCCGGCCAGACGCTGAATCTGAGCCTGCTCCGCCACCAAGAGGGGGGACAGTCCTTGCTGGCGGCGCACATCGTCATCGGGTTGAAGCCGGACCAGCCCCGCCACGCCCAGCGCCAGCAAGGCAAGCAGAGCCAGCCGTCTCGCCCCGCCAAACCGCGCTTCCGCCCAGAACCGCCACAACAGGGTCGAGGCCCGCTCCGCCCGCTCATCCAGCTTGGCGGCGGGAACCCGGTCCAACAGCGGGAACCACAACACCACCGTCAGAAATGAACCCACCAATCCCACCGCCGAGAATACCGCCACCTGTTTCAAGCCGGGAAAGGGCGAGAGAGCCAAAGTGGCATAGCCGATGACGGTGGTCAGCGCCCCCAGGGCGATGCCGGGCATCACATGGGCCAGACGATCCAGCGGCCGGGTCCGGGGCGTGAAAATCTGACCGAAATAGAGTAGCGCGTAATCCACCGCGATGCCGATCAGGCTGGCTCCAAACATCTGAGCCGCCACATGAACCGAGCCAAACAGGGCGAGACAGGCCGACAACGCCGTCAACAAGCCCACTCCGATAGCGGTCACCGCCAGGACCAGCGGCCCGCCGGATCGAAAAGCCAACAGCACCAACAGCACGGTCCCCACCAGGGAAAACGCCCCGATCCGCGATGATTCGGCCATGGCCTGATCCGCCCCGGCATGGGCGAAGAACAGCGCTCCCAGCCTCAGAATCTTCACCCCCGCCGGGGCCAGGACCAAAGCCTCGTCAAAGCCCGTGACGAACCGTTTCTGGAAATCCAGGGCATAGGGCTCTCCCGCCAGGATCAGGCTGACCAGAACCCAGGTGGTTTCGTCTTCCACCACGCTGGGCATGCCATCATCCATCACCAGCCGATTGGCTGGAACCGGCAGAGCACCGAGGAAAGCGGGAAACAGCAGAAAAGGATCACGGGCCAGCAGACGGGAATCGGCCATTCCGGCAAAGCCGAAAATCTGCGACAGCGCCCGCATCACCAAATCCCCGCCCTGCCCTTGCTCCAGCTTGCGCCGGTCCCCATCAGCCAACAGACCGGCGCGATAAGGGAAATAAGCCGCTCCCAAACGCTGGGCGGTCTCGGGCGTGGGAATATCGGTCTCCGGCCGCACCAGCCCTGAATCCACCAACGCGCGGCGCAGCTCTACCGCCTGAGCGCGAGCAATCTGGCGCTCGGCATGGCCGACCATCACCACTACCCGCCCGGCCAGGGTCTGGGCCATGCGGTCCTTAGCAGCTTGAACCGCCGGGTCGCGCTCCTCGCGCGGCAGCAGCGCCATGATATCGGTTTCCAGCGGCAGCCCGCCGGACGCAGTCACTCCCACATGCAGCCCCGCCGCCAGGACCAGCAGCAGCCAGACCAGGGCAAGCGCCCGCCTCACTTCAACTGAGCCGCCTCGGCGGCGTCCAGGGGCTGGGCGTTCAAGACCTGATCCTTAAAGACCAGCCGATCAAAATCACCATTGGGTTTCTTGATCTCCACCTCATCGACGAAGCGGCTCATACGCGCCGAGATAGACAATATCTGAGCCGCCGTGGGGTCGTCGGCCCGCAACGGACTCAGCAAGACCGTCCCCGCCCCGCGATTGACCGTGAAACTCCCCTCCAGCGCCTTCCAATCTCCGGCCAGAGCCCCGGCCATCATGTCATAAAGCTTGGAGAGAAACGGCAACCTTGATGCGGGCAAGCGCGTGGTCTCGGCCCCTGCCACGCTTTGAACCAACCCCGTCGGCGTCACCACCGTGGTCACCGCGAAAGGCGTTTCCGCCCGCCAGATCAGACCGCGGCCGGGGGCCACCACGAACACCCCCTCGGAGCGGATGGGGTTGGCAAAGCCCTGCATATGACGTTCTTGCACAAAGCGGCCGCGCAGCACATCGCCTGAGGTCAAAACAGCGGGCTCGGCCAGAACGACGGGGGCGGCGGTCAGCAGGAGGATCAGAGCGGCAAGCCATCTCATGGCAATAACCTCCTCACCCGCTCGATCAAGGCGGGGGGGCATTCCAGGCACAGTTCCTGGCTCTTGGCTTCCACCGCCAGCTGAACCGTGCTGGCCTTGGTCAGCACCTCACCGCTTTCGGCATCCTTGATGCGATAGTCGATGCACAGACGGTTCTCATATTCCTTCAACGTGGCGACCACCACCACATTCTGAGCAAAGCGGATGGGCCGGACATATTTCAGACGCATATCCACGATGGGCCAGACATAGCCGGATTGTTCCATTTCCGGGTAGTTGTAGCCGATCAGATCCAGCAGGGCGCAGCGCGCTGCCTCCAGATAACGGGGATAATTGCCGTGCCAGACCACTTGCATGGGGTCCAGGTCATAGAACTGCGCTTTGATGGTGATCTCGGCCGAAATCATCGGGGTTTTTCTCCCGCCCAGAAGTCGAAGAAGTTGTACCACTGCCAAGGCGCTTCACGGCATTCCCGTTCCAGGCGCCGCGCATAAGCCTCGACCAGGGGCTTCAGAGCCTCGGAACGACGACCGCGCGGCAGCGATACCCGATCCGTGAAGCTCTCCAACGCCAGGGACCAGCGCCCCGCCCCTTCTCTGCGGCAGAACAGCAGATGGACCGGGCAATCCAGCAACCCCGCCAACAGCCAAGGCCCTTGAGAGAAATCAGCCATTCCTCCCAGGAAGGGAACACGGGAAACCCGGCCTTGCGACAAAACCGGCACCCGGTCTCCCGCCATGGCCACCCATTCGCCGCGCTCAATGCACTCTCGCAGCACAATAGCGGTGTCGGGACCGATCTCGGTCACCTGGATCAGCCGCCCCGCCGCCTCGCCCCGATAGCGGGCCAGCAGCCGATTGTAATTCTCGGCATGACGGGTATGGACCAGTACAGTCAGACGATTGCGCAACGCGGGACTCATCAGGGCGCGGGCCAGCTCCACATTGCCGTGGTGAGAGACCACCACCAAAGCCCCCCTGGGATCAGTACCGGCACGGGCAAGAAAATCGGGATCACTTGTTGCCATGGCATCGGCTGGAATGGCCCCGCTCCAGGCGGCAAAGGAGTCCAAGGCACGCCCGGCGAAATCTATGAAATGGCGAAAGCCCTCGGCCAAGGATGGCTGACGCCCCAACACCCGCCCCAGATAAACCCGTGACGCTTGACGCTGCTCGGCCCCGGTCAGGAAGAAGTAGGCCACGATGGGAGCCATTACCCAGCCGCAGGCCCGCCGCCCCAACAGCCGGTAGGCTCCGGCAATAAACTGCAAGCCCCACAACGCACCGCGCTCCCCCAGCCCCGCCCAGTGAGAGGGATGGTTCGATTTTGGCCGGTTCCGCAAAATGGACGGCAAACGCCAGACCATAGAGACCACCAACCGCGTATGCATCCAGCTGATGCGCAAATTGTCCCGCAAAACGTCAAAATTGGACGTGTTGTCAGGGGGATAGGTCACCTTGACCGGGACCATGATGGGAGCCACGCCGCGCCAGAACAGCCGCACCATGATTTCAGTGTCGAAATCCATGCGCTCGCCCACGCTTTCCTCGGCCAGCAACGTCATGCAGGGGGCCAAGGGATAGGCCCGCAAGCCGCACATACTGTCGCTGATGCGAAAAGACAGGGTCTCCACAAAGACCCAAAGATGGGTGACCCAGCGCCCGATTTTGCGCCCGATGGGGATGCTGTCGTCATAGAGCGGAGCCCCGCTGACCAATGCCCCCGGATGGGCCTCGGCCTCGGCCAACAGGCGGGGAAGCACGTCCAGATCGTGCTGACCATCAGCATCCACCTGGACCACATGACTGTATCCGGCGGCTTGAGCCAACCGAAATCCCTCGATCACCGCCGCGCCCTTGCCGCCATTGACCGGACGACGGGCGACAACCACGCCATTGACGGGATCATGCAGAGCGGCGATGGCGGATTGGGCGGGCTGGTCGCTGCCATCATCCACGATGAAGACCGGCAGCCCGGCGTACCGCAACCGCTCCACCACCTGCGCCAAAGCCCGCCAGTGATTGCGGCTGGGCACCACGGCGCAGGGGGAAAAGCCGCCGCTCATAAGAAAACCGTTCCGATGGAGCAAACATCGCTGCCCCGCCGGTAATCAAAATTCAGCCGCTTCTTGGCGGCTTCAAACCGCAAGGACAGCGTCAACGCATCCATGGGCACGATGACCGCCTTGAACTTGATCTGAAATTCGCGGGCGGCGGGAAGATCGATCTTCAAATGGTTACGGGCAAACTGAACCACCCAATCCAGCTGAACCACCCCCGGCAGGATGGGAGAATCGGGAAAATGCCCCTGAAACCACAGCAGATCGGGCTTAATCAGCAAATCCAGCTCGATGGCGGTGTCGCCGGTCATCCGGCAGTCCAAGACGGACGGCATTCGCTCAGCCACGACCGGGCTCCTCGAACAGGGCTTCCAGATCGCGGGAGCTGCATTTCCCCATGGCCCCGGACGGCAGAGCCTCCACAAAGCGCCATCGGCGCGGCAAGGCGGCTGACTCCAATTCATCCGCCAAGGCAAGGCGCAAAGCCCGGCTCAAACGAAAACTTCCACGCTCCTCCAAAAGGGCGCGGCCCATCGGGGAGAGAACCATCACCACAGCCAGAACCGGCCTTGGGTCGTTCAAGACAACCAAGGCGACGGCGGCGATCTCGGGCAGGGCGGCCAGTGCCCGCTCCACCTCGTCCAGGCTGATGCGCTTGCCCTCGATCTTGGCGATACGGTCGGCGCGGCCCAGCAGCCGGAAGCCACCACCCTCCACCTCTTCCATGCGATCGGCGATCTCGATTCCGCCAGCGGCCACCACTCCCGGCGCGTCCAGGTGTAACAACCCGGCCTCGCCGCGCGATACTCCATAGCCCGGCAGCGGCATCCAAGCCGGGTCCGGCCGATCCCGCCTTCGAGTGGCCATGGCTCCGGTCTCGGTGCTGCCGTAAATCTCGGCGACGGGAGTTCCCAACAGCCGATACGCCTCGGCCGCCGCATCCTCGGGCAGCGGAGCCCCCGCCGACAAGATCATGCGCGGCAGACGATCCGGCGGCAGGGCGGGCAATCCACCCAGCCGGGTTAGATGAGCCGGACTGGTAACCAGCAAAGCCCCCGGCGGCATCTCAGCCAACACATCTTCCCACAGATCGTGACGGCGGGCGAAGAAAGGCCGCCCCGCCGCCAGCGGCCACAACAGCTTGAACATCAAGCCATAGACATGCTGATGCGGCACCGTCGCCAGGGCAGGAGCCCCCGCCAGCATCTCGCCCCAAATCTGGTGCAAGGCCGCGATTTCGCCGTTCATCTGGCTCAACGACCGCTCGACCCGCTTGGGCTGGCCAGTGGAGCCGGAGGTGTGGAAACAAAGCCTCGGCGCGTCTTCGTCCAGCAGCTCCGCCCACTCCGCTCCCTCGGGAACGAAACAATCATCCACCACCCGCTCCACATCCCCAGCCAGCGCGGCCAGGGTGGCGGGAAGGGAATTGGGCGGCAACACCACGGTGGCTCCGGCGCTCAAAGCCCCGAACATCCCCACCGCAAAGCACCAACTATCCTGACAGATCAGCGCCACCCGCCCGCACCCGGCCAGTTGCCGGGCGGCTCCCCCCACTTCGGCACGAAAACGATCCCAGGTCAGGCTCTCGCCGCCCCTGATGGCCACCACCTGTCTCGCTGCGAAAGGCGCCTGGGCCAGCTTCCCCAGGGCGATCACGGTGTCCACTCCCGCATGCGGACACGGCGGCGGACGGCATATTCCACCGCCATAAAAGTCCCCATCAGCAGATAGCTGATCAGGCCATTATACAAAGCCCACAGCACCATATCGCCCAGCACTACGGTCACGGCCGAGATCATGGCATTCATCAGCAAGACGATGAACCAGCCCAGGGTAACCTTGCGCATATAGGCCTTGGCGGCCGGACTGGGATCAGGATCAGTCAAGCTGGCGAAGACTTCCACCAGACTGGGTTCCCTCCGCAGGGAAAACCCGAAAGCCGCCGCCATGCCCAGGCTCATCAGGACCGGATAGACCAGACTCGCCAAGCCGCTGTCCAGCAAGGCCAGACCAGCGGTGGCGACAAAGACCGCGATCATGACGGGAATCAGAAAGCGGGCGGCCTTGGACCCCCGCGTCAGGCCAAGACGAGCCCCGATCAGAGCCAACGCCACCAGAACCACGGCTCCAGCGGGAACCCGGCCCAGGGCGGTATAAACCAGGAAGGGATAGGCCAGCCCGATCCCCCCCAGGATAAAAACGGCGATGCGTGATTTATTCGGTGAGGAGGTCATGAACGCGGTCAA
>JAYTWE010000291.1:0-2402 GCA_043744055.1 Magnetospirillum sp. | reverse complement strand
CGGCTGGACTGCGTGGTCAGCCTGACCCGGCCGGAAACCGCATTTTCCAGGGCTATGGGGGAATGGCATTTCGCTTCCGATGATGGCGGTATTTCATGGCGGGGCACGGTCAATGGCCCCGATCGTCTGCGTTTTCTGGGCGTTCTCGCCCGCTATGCCGGTCTGGTCGCCGGCATCGAGATGAAATAGGAGGGCAAGCCATGTGCACTCATCACATGAGTCGCCGTCGCTTCGTGGGGTTGGTCCCTAATCTGGCACTGATGTCCAGCTTGGCTCTGGTGGTTGCCGGTTGCGGCCAGACCACGACGGGGCCGGTGGAGGTCAAGTGGGGCCGCGATACCTGCGACTATTGCGGCATGGTGATCGACGAGCCCCGTTTCGCCGCTCAACTGCGGGCCGGGACCACGCGGAAGGTTTATAAGTTCGACGATCTGGGTGACGCCATTCTTTTTCTGGTCAAGCAAGATTGGGCCAACCATCCCGATAACGAGTTCTGGGTGGGCGATATGAACAGCGGCAAATGGATTGATGGATATAAAGCCTTGTATGTGAACGGCCAGCGAACCCCCATGGCCCATGGCTTCGGGGCCGTGCCCGCGCCGAAAGAGGGGGCTTTGGGCTTTGAGCGTTTCAAGGGGGCGATCCTGACTCAGGGCTCCACCAGCCGCTGCGAACCCACAGCCAGCGTGGAGGAGCGCGGATGAACGCCTTGTTGCTGACTGCTCGGCTCGATATTGCCGAGTCGCTGCGGTCCCGGTGGTTCGCGTTCTATTCGGCGGTGTTCGGCGGTATTATCGTGCTGCTGTTCGTATTCGGCCTGACCGAATCCCGTATTCTTGGCTTTACCGGTCTGTCGCGTCTGCTGGTCACCTATATTCAGCTTTGCGTCGCCATCCTGCCCATCTTCATCTTGATTACCACCGTGCGTTCGGTGGCCGGGGATCGCGAGGCGGGGGTATTCGAATACATGCTGTCACTGCCGGTCCCGCTTTACGCTTGGTTCTGGGGCAAGATGGTGGGGCGCTTCCTGGTGGTCTTTATGCCAGTGTTTGGAGCCATGGCCCTGGCGGCCCTTTACGCCGTGCTGCGCGGCGTGCCGGTGGACTGGTCTCTCTTCATCCTTTACGCCGCGTTGCTGGTATCGCTGGCCTGGGCCTTTCTTGGCATCGGCATGTTGATTTCCACCCTGGCGCGTTCACCCGATGTGGCTCAGACCGGGGCCTTTCTGATCTGGCTGGGGCTGTTGTTGTTTCTCGATCTGATCTTGCTGGGGATCATGATCCGCGAACAGATGCCGTTGGAGCTGGTGGTGGGAATCGCGGTGGCCAATCCGCTGCAAAGCTTCCGCACCGCTGCTATTTTGTTGTTTGACCCCCAGATGCTGGTCTTGGGGCCAGCCTCTTACGTGATCTTGGACACTCTGGGCCGCACGGGCTATATGGCCTTCGCGATCCTTTATCCGGTGGTGTTGGGAACGGTTGCTGCGGGAGTTGGCTATCACCTGTTCCGCCGGGGCGATCTACCGTGACCACCGATCTGTCGGAGAGCTTCGGCTATCAATCTGTTACCCCGGAAGAGCGGGAGCAGCGCATTCGTCAGGTCTTCGATGCGGTGGCGCCACGCTATGATCTGATGAACGACGTCATGAGCTTTGGCATTCATCGCCTGTGGAAGCGGGGCATGGCCAAGGCGGCGCGTCTTTTGGCCGGTCAGGTGATTGTCGATCTGGCGGGGGGGACTGGCGACGTGGCCCGGCTGATGACCGGTGAGGGGCGCCGGGTGGTGGTTTGTGATCCGTCCAAGGAGATGATGGCGGTGGGCCAGACCCGCAGCCAGGGAACCGGGATTGAATTCGTCGAGGGCAAAGCCGAGGCCATGCCGTTTGCCGACAATTCCGTTGATACTCTCACCATTGCTTTCGGGTTGCGCAACGCCACCAATCCCGAAGCCGGTTTGGCGGAAATTTTCCGGGTACTGAAGCCGGGCGGGCGTTTCCTGTGTCTGGAATTTTCACGGCCTTGGGCGTTGATCCGTCCCTTCTATGACGCTTATTCCTTCATGGTGATTCCCCGGTTGGGAGCTTGGGTGGCACGTCAGCCCATGGCCTATGGCTATCTGGTGGAATCCATCCGGCGCTTTCCCCATCAGCGCGAGATGGCGTCTTTGATGACCTCGGCGGGCTTCGAGCAGGTCGAGTGGCGCAATCTGTCGGCGGGAATCGCCTGTCTGCACCAGGGAGCGAAGCCTTGAAGTTGGAAACCGGCCTGTCCGAGACCGTATCCGCCGAGATCAATGACCCGGTAGCCAGCCGCGCCGATCAGCCGCCTGACGGCTGGCGGTTGTGGTGGCTGGCCATCCGACCTCGCACCCTGACCATTTCGGTGGCCCCGGTGTTGGCGGGA
>JAYTWE010000290.1:0-7134 GCA_043744055.1 Magnetospirillum sp. | reverse complement strand
GATTCGGTCATCGGCATGAAGAAAGAGGCGGCCATCTTCAAATTCGTGCGCAAGATTCCGGGTGAGAGGCTGTCTCCGGCTGAGGGGCCGGGGACTCTGTGCGGCGTCTTCGTGGAAACCGATGACAAGACCGGGCTTGCCGTCAGCATCGCTCCGCTTCGCCTGGGGGGAAAGCTGGCAGAAAGCTGGCCTGTCTGATAGGGTCCCAGCCGTTTGGGAGTTCTCTTGGAGGTTGGTCTTGAAGGCTTTGCGTTTGGGGAGTGTCAGGCTTCTCGCTCTGTTTATGTGCGCAATGCTGCTGCTGACGGTTCAGCCCGTCAATGCGCTGGAGCGCGCCACGGCCGAGGATGTTGTTCACGGCATTGTCCGTGATTCCGGGGCTGCCTTTGCGGGGGCTTCGCTCTCTACCGAGGTGAAGCGAGTTAAGATCGCAGCCTTGGTTGAGAAATTTTCCGATATTACCTATATCTCAGAGCTGTTGCTCGGGAGGCATTGGCGTAAGGCCAGCCCCGCCCAGCAGCAGACTTTTACGGACCTGCTGGTTCCATTCTTTGTCGCGACCTATGGCGAAATGATCGACGCGGTCAAGGTGAGGCCAGATGTGGTCTTCGTCGGAGTGGAGCCGCGTGGCGACAGTATAATCGTTTATACTCAGTTGGTTACGCCTGGCGAGGAGCCGGTTGGGATCGATTGGCTGATTGGCGCAAGCCCTACCGGAAAGGTGGGTGTGCTTGACGTGGTTGCCGATAATATCAGTATGGTCACCACGATCCGTTCCGACTTCACCGCCGTGATCCGTTCTGGTGGCGGTAATATGGAAGCCTTGTTTGATGCTATGCGAAAGAAGATCGCATTGGCTGATGCCGCGCCTCGTTGATATACCCCGTCGCCTTGAGAACCCGAAAACTCCACCAGAGAGAATACGGGCTCCGCCCTGCATTTTTCGGGTTTCCATGAAAACAGAGTATAAATAGTTTTGTCAGTAGCCGAGTTGAATGACGAATTCCGATAGGAATGGCGCATTGCGGCGACGTTCGGAGTCATTCTTGCCGAAATTGGCGAGCAGTTTGCGCATCCAATCGGCATCCAGGCGCTCGAACTCGAAATGGGCCTTCATGGCAAGATGCTCTCCGACATAATCGGGCAGCTTGGACGACCATTTCATGATGCCGTCGCGGAAAGCACCTTCACGGGCCTGATCCATACGGCCTGACGGAGCGAATTCCTGAGTGTAAAGTTGGGCCAGTTCACGCCAGCACTTGGCCAGGACGTCGGATTCGAAGCGAATGATATCTTGTAATAAGATGATCTGGGCCTCGGATGGTGGCTCGTAATTGGCGCGGGTGGCGTCTTCGCGAAACAGAGGCCAGGGATTATCCTCGGGTTTCTGCGCGGCGGTCTTCTTCCCTTTGATCGGTTTGGGGGCGCGGAACGAAGCCCAGCGACCATCCCAGTTATGCAAGATGGGGTTGTTGACTTCGCTGCCCTGCATAATTTCGATCAGCTTCTCGCGGCCCACTTCAGACCAGTTATAGGTCTGGCCCAAGGCTTGGATGGCGCGGGTCGAGCGCATTTGCGGCAAGATGTGTTTACGCAGAACCTCGCGATAGACCGGTGCGAATTCCGGTGCCAGTAGAAACGGCAGTCGGACCCCCCGAGACGGGCCAGAGATACGGAACAGGCTGAGTGTCTTATCCGTATAGCTGCAAATGGTGTCGTCGAAGAGGGTTGGGAAATCGGTGAAATTGGCTTCCTTAGCCTCATCGCCATCATCTTGCGATTGCTGCAGTTGGACCATGCGCCGTAATTGTTTGTCCCCGGCTGGCCCTAGCTGGGCGGCAAACAGAGGCGGCGGCTCACGCGATGGCGGCTGAGTACGCATGGTGCGAGGCGGTGACGGTAATGCTCCGCGAGCCAACAGGGCGTGGAAGCCCGCCTGGGTGTTTTCCGCTTCCGACATTTGAGGCGGGCCGAGCAGTTGGGTCGTGATATCTCCCAGGACCCGAAGGTCTTCCTCACGGCTATCGGCTCCGGCTGGCAGCAGGGGCTCGAAGCCCCGATCGCGAGCCGCCTTCAGCTTGCCCAGACCGTAGCGTTCAATTGTTTTGGATAAGATAACTTGGAAGACGACGTTCAGCTGTTTCTCGCTCGCCCATTTGCGCGCCAGCGGGTCGGCAAGTGTCAAACGACGCAGCATCAGAATGTGGGGGATTTCCAGATGACGAGTAGCCGCGATAAGGCTCGCAACCTTCACTTCGAAGGTTTTGGCCCCCTCACGCGGATCTGACACGCTCATGCAGTACTCTGCGACCCCTTTGGGCCGTCCCTTCCCAATTCCCAACCCCAGTCAAATGGGATAGCTCATGATCGCCGGGACGCGCAAGCACCTTCCGACACAAACTGCATGATACGCGATGATCTTAGGAAATACTTCGGGGAATGACCCTATTGGAGCACGGAAATTATTTGGCCGTGATGATGGCAATCCGTGCGGCATAGCGATAGGAATGTCGGGGCGACATCATCGGGCTGTGCCAGATTTTCCGGGTTTTCTCCGGGGAAGGCAATGGTACGAAGACGGGTGGCAACCACGCCTGGGTTTAAAAGATTGATCCGCAGAGCGGTCGTGTTGGCAACTTCGGCGGCCCAGGTCTTGACCATGGTCTCCAGCGCGGCCTTGCTGGCGGCGTATGGCCCCCAGAAGGGGTGAACCCCCTGGGTGACGCCCGAGGTGGTGAAGACGGCACGCCCGGCCTCGGCCATGCGCAGTAGCGGGTCACAGGCCCGAATCAATCGCCAATTGGCGGTCAGATTGACGGCGAAAGCCTCGTCCCAATCGTCGGGGGCGTGCTGCGCCACGGGGGTAAGGCCACCGCCGATGGCGCCAGCATTGCCGACCAAAATATCCAGGCGGCCCCATCGTTGGAAAATGGCCGCCGCAACCTGTTCGATCAGGCCGGGCTTGCGCAGGTCTTCGGGAACCAGGATCAGCTTTTTGCCGCCTGCGGCCTGGACGTGGTCGTCTAACTCTTCCAAGGCGCCTTGAGTCCGGGCGATGGCCACCACCTCGGCCCCCTCGGCGGCCAGATGGCGGATTACGGCCGCACCAATGCCGCGTGAAGCGCCGGTAACCAGCGCCACGCGGCCTTCAAACTGCCCCGACATCAGTGATTATCCTCGGTCAGCAGGGACAGCTGCTTGTTATCGGAGCTTCCCGTCAGATAGTCGGTGGGCTTGACGGGGTAGTCACCGGTGAAACAGGCATCGCAATATTGGGGTTCGGCGGTATTGCGGCCGGGCTCGCCCACGGCGCGATACAGGCCGTCGATGGAAATGAAGGCCAGCGAGTCCACGCCGATCAGCTTGGCCATGCCGTCCAGGTCATAACGGGCCGCCAACAGTTTCTCCCGCTCGGGGGTGTCGATACCGAAGTAACAGGAATAGGTGGTGGGCGGGCTGGAGATCCGCATGTGCACTTCGGTGGCGCCAGCTTGGCGGACCATTTCAACGATCTTGCGGCTGGTTGTGCCGCGCACGATGGAATCATCCACCAAGATGACGCGCTTGCCCGCCAGAGAGGCGCGGTTGGCGTTGTGCTTCATCTTGACGCCGGTATTGCGGATATTATCGGTGGGCTGAATGAAGGTCCGGCCCACATAGTGGTTGCGGATGATGCCCAGTTCGAAGGGGATCTTGGCCTCGGCGGCAAAGCCGATAGCGGCGGGAACGCCGGAATCGGGGACCGGGACCACCACATCGGCTTGCACCAGACTCTCGCGGGCCAGTTCCGCGCCGATACGCTTGCGCGCTTCGTAGACGCTGTTACCCTCGACGACGGAATCAGGGCGGGCGAAGTAGATATATTCGAAGATGCAAAACCGCGAGGAGCGCTTGGCGAACGGCTTGATCGAGCGAATGCCCGAGGCCGATAGGATGATGATTTCACCTGGCTCCACGTCGCGGACGAATTCCGCGCCGATGATGTCCAGGGCGCAGCTTTCGGAGGCTAAGATCCAGCTCTTGTCCAGCTTGCCCAGGCATAGCGGGCGAATCCCCAAGGGATCGCGAACGCCGATCACCCAATCCTTGGTCGCCGCCACCAAGGAATAGGCTCCTTCGATCTGGCGCAGCGCGTCGATCAGGCGGTCTTCCACGGTGGAATACAAGCTGATGGCGATCAGGTGGATGATGACTTCGGTATCGGTGGTGGATTGGAACAGGCAGCCGCGCTTCACCAATTGGCGGCGGAGCGCCATGGCATTGGTCAGGTTGCCGTTGTGTCCCAGGGCCAGTCCGCCGAATTCCAGTTCCGCGAATAGCGGCTGCACATTGCGCAGCAGGGTCTCGCCGGTGGTGGAATAGCGCACATGGCCGACGGACATATTGCCCTTCAGCTTGCGGATAACGGATTCATTGCCGAAATTATCTTCCACATGGCCGAGGCCGCGATGATTGTGGAATTGGTCGCCATCGAAGGCGACAATTCCCGCCGCTTCCTGACCGCGGTGTTGCAGGGCGTGCAGCCCCAGCGCCACATGCGCCGCCGCTTCGGGGTGGCCGAAGATCCCGAACACGCCGCATTCTTCGCGGAGGTGATCGTCATCGTACGGATTGGTCGTGAGCATTCGGGGCGCGTCCTACTGGTTGCTGCGGATCAACCGCTCCATCTGGGTGCGGCTTTCAGTGTCGTAGCCTCCTTGGGAGGGGGCTTGGGCACTCTTTCCGTTGGGTGCAGCTGGGGCCGAGGGGGATGTCGGCTGCGGTGAAATGAACTTCTGGAAGGTCTTCTCTGCTTCCATTAATTGGCGGGTTTCGGCCGAGGCTTCACGAGCCTTGGCTTCGGCCTTGCCGAATCCTGATGGCGCCAAGCCTTGGAGAAGACCGGCGCCACGCTCCAGCCATGGCCGCGACCGTGACTGGGCCAGCCATTCGGGCTGCTGCTCGGGGGTGTCGAACAGCCAGGCCGCCGACATATAGGCCAGCGACATCAGCACGGCGCCTCGCGCCAGTCCGAACACAAAACCCAGCGAGGAATCCACGGAATTGAGCGCACTGCGGCGTACGCTGTCGGAGACTCGCTTGGTGAACAGCGAAAGCGCCAGCAGGGTCACCAGGAATAGCGAGGCCCCGGTGGCGGCATCGGCGGCCCAGGCGGCTCCGATATGGCTGCGAAAGAAGGGTTGGGCATGGGGGAAGCCGTACAGGGTGACGAAAACCGCGCCGACCCACGAGGTGATGGACAAAACTTCGTGAACGAAGCCGCGCAGGAAGGCAAACCCCGCCGAGCCGAGCAGCACCACGGCCACGACAACGTCAACGGCAGTGATGTTCAAATTTCCCATACCCTCGTCCAGTAGAGTGTCTATTTCGGCTGGAACAGTTCCAGCACGTCTTGTAAATGTCCGATGGAGCGGATCATGAGCGATGATCCGATCCCTCCACCGGCCTTACCCTTGTCTTTACGCGGCCGGGCGGGCACTAACGCCTGAGCAAAGCCGAGTTTCGCGGCTTCCTTCAGGCGGGTATCAGCCTGGGCAACCGCCCGAACCTCGCCGGAAAGCCCGATCTCGCCGAACACGACCATGTCGGCGGGAACAGGCACATCGGATGCGGACGATACCAGCGCCGCCGCGACCGCAAGGTCCGCCGCAGGCTCGGCGATCCGCAAGCCGCCAGCGACGTTCAAATAAACGTCATTGCCGGACAAAGCAAGCCCACAGCGGGCATCAAGCACCGCCATTATCATGGAAAGCCGGTTGGAGTCCCATCCCACCACGGCGCGGCGGGGGCTCGACAGGGTGCTGGGGGCAACCAGAGCCTGGATTTCCACCAGCATGGGCCGCGTGCCTTCCATCCCGGCGAAGACGCAGCTGCCCGAAACATTTCCCCGTCGTTCCGCTAAAAACAGCGCCGACGGATTGGCGACCTCGGCCAGTCCGGCTTCGGTCATCTCGAAGACCCCGATCTCGTCGGTGGCGCCGAAGCGGTTCTTGGTGGCGCGCAGGATGCGGAACTGATGTCCTCGGTCGCCCTCGAAATATAAAACCGTATCCACCATGTGTTCCAGCACACGAGGACCGGCGATCTGGCCGTCTTTGGTCACATGGCCCACCAGGAACAGCACGAAGCCGCGCCGCTTGGCCAGCCGGATCAGTTCGGCGGAACAGGCGCGGACCTGAGAGACGGTGCCCGGCGCCGATTCGATATTGTCGGCATAGACGGTCTGGATGGAATCGATCACCACCACCTGGGGGGTGACGGGGCCATCCAGCGAGGCCAAGATATCGCGCAACGAGGTGGCGGAGGCCAATGCCACCTTGGCCTTGGCATGGCCCAGGCGGACGGCCCGCATACGAACCTGATCCACCGCCTCTTCGCCCGAGATATAGGCGACGGTAACATCGGCCGACAGGGCCGAGGCGGCTTGGAGGAGAAGGGTGGACTTGCCGATACCGGGATCACCGCCCACCAGCAGACAAGATCCAGGCACCAGCCCGCCGCCGCAGACCCGGTCAAGCTCGGACAGCCGGGTCAGCATGCGGGGCAGGGGAGCGGAGGAGCCCTCCAGCCCGACGAATTCGATCTTCTTGCCCTTGCCGCCCGACAGGCCCTTGGGCACTTCTTCCCGTGCGGCTTCCTCGGTGATGGAGTTCCACGCCCCACAAGCCTCGCACTTGCCCGCCCATTTCAAGGTAACGGAGCCGCAATCCTGACAGACGAATTGGGAAGAGGTTTTGGCCATTCTGTTTAGGCCGTACCAGCTTGGGACAGGTGTTCGCGCCGTCGGATATAGGCGATGACCGGCAATATGCTCTTCGCTTGGGGGTTACCGCGCGGGCCGAACATGCGCATCAGGCTTTTCGGTGGGGTTCCCACCGCTTCCGCCAGTCCCTCGAAGCCCATGGTCGCATTGATATAATCGCGGAGAATGGCCTTAGCAGTAGCCAAATCATTGTCCAGCAAGCATTCGCTCGCCTCTTCCACCAGGGCCTTGCGGAATTCCGGGTCCCGCTCGGCTCGGGCCTTGATGGTGTCCTTGAAGTCGCGGGTTAGGGGCACGGTTCTTTATCCTTCTTTCGCCGCTTGTAATCTTGCCAACAGGCTTTGGCTTCGGCGATATCCCGTGGCTGGGTG
>JAYTWE010000289.1:0-7569 GCA_043744055.1 Magnetospirillum sp. | reverse complement strand
CTTGACCGAGGCGGGGGATGTTACCCGCATGTTTTCCTCATAAGTGCCAACGCCGCGAACGATGTCGCTGAGCATCAGCTTGAAAGACCCGTCGGAATTCCGGTCGTTGGTGTCTTCCAGCTCGATGTTGATGGCGTTGCGCGTCAGCAGGGGGGTGAAGCCCTCCTGCCTGTTCTTGGAATTGCCACGGCCATCGGGGTTAAGGTCGCCGGTGTCTTGTTGGAAACGGAGCGTCTGTTCCCCGTTGACGCCAATATTAGGGCTGAAATCCAGCTTCTCGACATCACCCCGCGTGGCCGATGCGACATTGCGCCCGCCACCGCCGATGCGGGCTGTTGCCGCCGCGACGTTGGAGGATGCTGCCGAACCGACCTGTTTGGTGCTCAGTGCCATAATAAAGCTGGGACCTAACCTGGATAGACTGATCCGATACTAAACCAACGTTCAGAATACGCTAATTAACGAAAAATTGAAAGGATCGCGAGGTGAAGTCTTAGAATCCGTTCTCCACCAGCCAGCTCAGCACCTTGTCGGCGGAAGGTTCCCACCATAACGTGTCGAGCATCAGGCCGTGGGGCGCTCCGACCATAACGTCCAGGTCCGCTTTGAAATAGTTGGCGGTCTCGTAAAGGGTGAAGCTGGGAACCAAGATGTCTTTATCCCCGCCCATGACCAAGATGGGCATGTGGTCGGCTGGATTCGGACGGGTCGGCCGGACGGGGTTGAGAAGCTCGATTCCAATCCGGTGTGATTCCCGCTGAAAGCGGGGCAACAGCTGTTCCACGTCTTCGGCGGGAGTGTCTTGGGAGAACAGGGCCTTGCGGATGACTTCACCCTTCACCGCCGAAGGGCCAGCGCTTTGCAGCACTCCCAGTTGGAGGCAGACATCGGGGGAGAAGATGGACATATACATGGCGGAAGACGCCAGCCCCGAGGGGGGGACGCTTGACATCAAGATGGCGGCTTCAACCCCGCTCTCACCGGCCAGGCAATGCTGAACCACCAGCCCCCCCAGGGAATGGCCGACCAGGATACAGCGCCCGCCGACATGGGCAATGGCTTGGCGAACATCCGAGACATAGTCCTCAAGGGAGGCCGAGTCGAAGCGTCCTTCGCTGTCGCCGTGACCGCGCAGTGAAACCGCATGGCTGACAAAGCCTGCATGGGCGAAAAACGGCATGAACTTTTCCGCCCAGACCCAGGCTCCGCAGTATGAGCCATGGACGAATAAAATGGGGAGGCGGTCGGTGGTCGGCGGCACGGGCGGCCGGCAGTACAGAAGTTCCAGTTTCACGAGGTTAGAAGCCGATCATCTTTTTCAGCCGGGCCAACAGGCCGGGCGGGGGCGGAGGAGGCTTCTTGGCAACCGGTCGTTTCTTCGGTGCCGAGCCTGCTCCGGCAGCGATCTTAGGCGCCGGCTTGCAGTTGGAATTGGTATAGGAATAGAACATTCGGAACTCGCCGTCTGCCGCTACCTTGTAATAGGCTACTTTCTTGATGCTGGGATCGCGCTGGCAACGGCGCTTGGCATCGTCTTCGGCCTCGCCGCGATCTTCGATATCGGAATAATCCAGCTTGCCTTGCTTGAGCTCCTGGCCGTCCTTGCAGCTATAAATCTCTGTCGCCATGATATCCGTCCGGTTGATGGCGAGATGATAGCGGCGAGTGCGTCCAGATCGCAACCCCGCGAGCGAGATCATTGCATCTTCTCAATCAGGATTCCGTTAACACAATCGTGCTATAAATGAAGACCCGTTATTCAGCGGGGAAAACTGGCGAGGCAACATGGCCAACGACGACGCAATCAATGCAGCCCTGGGTCTTGGCGACAATCGGGAAGCCGTCTATGACGTGATGGTGGAGGTGTCCGCCGTGTTGGGCACTGCCAGTCTGCCCATCGCCCAGTTATTGAAATTGGGTCGTGGCGCCGTGGTGGAGCTGGACCGTAAGGTCAATGACCCGGTGGATCTCTACGTCAATCGTAAGCGGGTCTGCCGGGCTGAAGTGGTGGTGGTTGAAGACCATCTGGCGGTCACCATCACCGAAGTGCTGAAGCGCGCCGCTGACTGATCCAGCTTTTCACCAAAACCACGCTGGTCATCAAGAAGGCCAGCGACCACAGCGCCGCCGAGGCCGGAATCAGGATATTCGGCTCTACCGCCGCGCTAATGCGCAGATCGGCGGCGATGACCAGGGTGATGGCGATGGGAATTCCCATCTTGGGCCAGCCATGCCCGCTACGTTCCCGGATATGGTTGATGCGAAGCATCATGGCGCTGGTCACCAATCCGATCCCGCCCACCGTGGCCAGATGGAGCGCATCGGTCCCCGGTCCCATTCCCGTCAGTTCCGAAGCCGAGGCGGCGATCAATCCTGCCGCCAGCAGGAAGTAACCCAGCTGGATCGGCCCCATGGATGCATCGGACAGGGCCAACATGGGCCGCCAGCGCGTCTGACGGGCCAGGGCTGCCAAGCCAGCAACCAGCATGGCGGGCAGATGGGGCAGGGCCAGGGAATCGCCTAAGGCGCTTAAGGCCATTCCCGCCACGACAACCCATTCCAACCAGGGGCGATTGCGGTCGAACAGTTCCCGGCTTTCTTCCTTGCGCACCAATCCGGCCATGGCGGCGGGGATCACCCGTCCGCCCATGACCAAGATCATCAGCGCCACCATGTCCAGCGCGGTCAGGGCTCCGCGCCGCTCCCCTGCTTCTATCAAGCCCAGCCGTCCGGCCTGATACAAGGTCTCGGCCAATGCGAAGGCGGCGATGGTCGGGGCAAAGACCATGTTGTGGCCTAGCTTGGCGGCTTTCAAAAAGGGCCAGCCGCCGAAGGCAAACAACAAGATCGGGTAGGCGAGGGACAGTGCCAGACCCGGCCCGCCGCCCATACCGCTCCACGCTCCGATCCGAGCCGCCGCCCAGGCTGCCAGGGCCAGCAACAGCCGGGGCCATGTCACCTTGGAGAACAGATATCCCCCCAACACCGCTCCGGCAAAACCCAACAGCATTTCGTGGGCGTGACGGGCGACGGGATCGCAGCCGTTGCAGCCGGGAAGCAGTCCTGCCCATTCCGCCCACCACAGAGGAACCGACGCGGCGGCATAAAGCCCGGCCGCCAGAAAGAACGGCCGGTGCGCTTTCGGATATCGTCCGCTGCGGGGAACCGGGGCGGGAGGCTGTGTCATGGCCACTCCAGGGGATAGCTTACCAGTCCATCGGCCAGCTTTGGTTCGAACCAGGTGGATTTCGGCGGCATGACCTGGCCGGAATCCGCCACTGCGATCAGGTCTTCCATGCTGGTGGGGAATAAGGCGAAGGCGACGGCCATTTCCCTCGAATCCACCCGCTTTTCCAGTTCACCCAGGCCGCGCTTGCCGCCGACGAAGTCGATGCGTTTGTCTTTACGCAGGTCATGAATGCCCAGAACCGGTCCCAACAGACGGTCGGACAAAAGGCTGACATCCAAGCGGGCGACGGGATCGGTTGGCGGCAGATTGCGGAGTTGTAGGCTGTACCACCGCCCCTCCAGATACATGCCCAGGTTGCGCGGCGCATGGGGGCGCAATGGAGTATGGGAGGGCTCTACCGTGAACTCCGTCTCTACTGCTTTCAAGAAATCGGCGGCAGAGAGGCCGTTCAGGTCGCGGACCACCCGGTTGTAGTCGAATATCTTCATTTCTTCGATGGGGAAGGTGACCACCAAGAAAGAATCGTGGGCGTCTCCGCCGCATCCGGCGGCATGGCGGCTTTTGGCAACCCGCGAGGCGGCGGCGGAGCGGTGGTGTCCGTCGGCGATATAGATGGCCTCCATCGTGTCGAAGGCCTCGGTGACGGAGTTAATCATGGGCTCGTCCGCCATCACCCAGATGGCATGGGTGTTGCCGTCTGCCGCCGTGACCTCATAGGCGGGCGGGGCCTGGGTCACGGTCGAGATGGCGGCGGCGATGGCGGGGTGGTTGCGATGAGCCAGCAAGACCGGGCCGGTTTGGGCATTGCAGGTGTCGATCTGGCGGACGCGGTCATCTTCTTTATCGGGGCGGGTGAATTCGTGCTTGCGGATGCGGTTGGACTCATAGGCCGCCACCGAGCCGCCGCCGACGATGCCGGTCTGGACGTGTTCGCCCATTTTCAGGCGGTAGACATAAAAGCAGGGCTCGGGGTCGCGGATCAGAACGCCTTGGGCCATCAGGGCGTTCAGGTTTTCCGCCCCCTTGGCGTAGACCGCCGCTGAATAGAGATCGGTTCCTTCCGGCAGGTCGATTTCCGGTTTGGAGATGTGCAAGAAGGAGAGCGGCTTGCCCGCCGCCATGATCCGGGCTTCCTGGGAGGACAGCACGTCATAGGGTGGTGCCGCCACCTGGGCGGCCAGTTCCGGCTTGGGGCGAAGGCCGGGGAAGGGGCGAAGCAGCGGCACGGACATCAAGACCTCCCGAAGCGTCATCATTGTTTCTGTGCTTTAGAGCGTGTTGAGATTCAGATTATAGAGGCCTTTTCCCCTCCCCTCGGCTTTCCGGGGGGAGGTCGGGAGGGGGGCCTTAGCCGAATTATCGACGAGAGAGCTTCCCATGCCCATGCCCCCTCCCCAACCCTCCCCCGGCAAGCCGAGGGAGGGAGAAGTGCTGAATGTCAACAAGCCCTAGTCCCCCCATTATGAAGAATGTGGGCCCTGACCCTTTGATCCCCTTGGTTTATTCGGCAGCGGCCGGCGCGGCGGCGGGTTCTTCGGGGGCTTTGGTGGGCATGACGCTGATGAGCGAGGTAATCAGCGCGGCCAGGAACGGCATGGCTTGGACAAACAGGACCATGGACCACAGCCGCACATCGGGATCGTAGACGTTATTCTTGGGCAGCAGCACCGCGATGGCGGCGATGTACTGGGCCAGCATCAAGACGGCTTCTTCCGAGGCCATCATGAAGCCCTGGGTGAAGGCGGCTTTGTTGGCCATCTTCGGAGTCCGCATGAAGGGGGTGGACTTGGTGAAGATGCCTTGCCACATGGCCCAGGCGATGGAGTAGGTCAGTCCCATACCGGCGATAGCGGCCAATGCGCGCTGCCGCAGCGTGCATTTCACCCGCGTTCCGTAGAGGAAGAAGTGGTGGAAAATCTTAGCCACAAAAACGCCCACGGTGGGCAGGGTGAAGACCGGCAGCGGCGTGCTGAAATAGCGCGGCGCCACCACCATTCCCAGTGACCAGACCACGCTGGCGACCACGAACAGCAGGTATAGGCCATCGACGATCCAGGGCAGCCAGCCCGAGACGAAATGGTATTTCTGCCCGGCGGTCAGGCCGCTATTGCGGAAGGGGACCAGGGAACGCCAATGGGCTTTCAGAATTTGAATGGCGCCATAGGCCCAGCGGAAGCGCTGCTTCTTATAGGCCATGAAGCTGTCGGGAACGAGGCCGTGGCCCAGGCGATCTTGGACATAGACCGATTCGTAGCCGTCCTTCATGAAGCGAAGGCCCAGTTCGGCATCTTCCACGATGCACCACTCGCCCCAACGACCGGCCTTTTCCAAGGTCTCCTTGCGGATCAGGGTCATGGTGCCGTGCTGGATGATGGCATTGGCTTCATTGCGGTAGACCATGCCGATATCGAAGAACCCAGCATATTCCCAGTTAATCATTTCCTTGAACAGGTCGCCTTCCCATTCACGGTGATCCTGGGGGGCCTGCACATGGCCGACCTTGGGGTTCTCGAAATAGGGGACCAGACCCTTCAGCCAGTTCTTGTCCACGATATAGTCGGAATCCACCACGCCGATGATAACGGCATCTTCCGCCGTGACGGACAGGCCGAAATTCAGCGCCCCGGCCTTGGCTCCCGGCCAGGGGGCAAGATGGTAGAAGCGGATGCGCGGATCACCCAAAGATTCGCAGTAATCCTTCACCGCGCCCCACACCGCCGGGTCCTTGGTGTTGTTATCGAGGATGATGACTTCTAGATTGGGATAATCCAGCGCCAGCAAGGAATTAATGGTCAGCTTCACCATCTCGGGCGGTTCATTGTAGCAGGGCAGGTGAATGGAGACCTTGGGGAAGGTCTTGCACTCATCGGGCGGCAGAGCTTGGTATTTACGCTTGAAGCGGCTGGCCCAGGTCAGTTCGGTAACCTCGATCCCGGCGATCAGCACGACGATCAACAGCAAGAGCTGTGCGGGCAGCAATAGGCCCAGCATCAAGCCGGTGGCCGGAGCTACGTCCTTGATAACCGGGGTGGACATGGTCCAGATCAGCAAGGTCGAGGCGAATTGCACCAGCACGCCGAAGAAGATTTTGCCCGGCAGCCGCAAGGTGCGCCACTTGCCCAGGAACCAGATTACCGGCAGCAGCGCGATCAGCGCGGCGGCACCGGCTTGGACCGGCCATTCCTCGAATTCAATGACCGGGCCGATCCAGTTGAACTTGGGCTGGCGGTCTACGGTCCAGATGCCCCAGTGCTTTTCCGAGGCGTTGTTGTCGAGATTGACCTTCCACGGCTGGTCGAAGGCTTCGACGATATTGTAGTCCAACCCCTCTTCATGAGCCCAGTTGAGGAAGTTGCGTAAGAACATAGCTTGATTGACCAGCGAAGGCTGGGAATCGCCATAGGAGCGTCCGGCCGACGGCCAGCCCACTTCACCGATGAAGAGGGGCTTGTCGGGATAGGCGGCTTTCACTTCGCGGACCATGCGCTTGGAGAATTCCAGCGCCCCGGAAATATCCACCCGTTCCCAGAACGGCAGGGTGTGGATGGTGATGAAATCCACTTCCTTCACCAGATCAGGGTAGTCCAGCCAGATGGACCAAGCCTCGGCGGTGGACAGCTTGACCCGGTCGGGCAGGGCGGCGCGTACTCGGCGTAGATAGCGGATCATCTGTTCCGGCGTCAGACGGTGCAGGGTCAGATTTTCATTGCCGACGATCACCCGATCCACGGTGGGATTGTCCCGTGCGATGCGGATGATGTTGTTGAGTTCCACTTCGTTGCGGGCCAGACGTTCGTCGATCCAGGCTCCGGGCAGGGCCTTGACGCCGTGGCGGGCCGCCAGCTCGGGAACCTGATCGAGGCCTTCCAGGGTGGAATAGGTGCGGACCTGCAAGACCTTACCCGCCAGCAGGGCCAGATCCTCGTCCATCTCGGCACGGGTCGCCAGCTTTTCCTCGTCCAGGAAGGGGAAGCGTCGGACCAGAGTGGGGTCATCGTCGGCCCGGCTTGGACTGAACGAGACGCTCTTGATATTGCCTTCGAAGGGAAGGCCGGATTGCGGACGGTTGATGGCCGCCCAAAAGCCCAAATTGCCCAGAATAATCAAGAGCAAGACGACAAAGCCGGATAGACGCATGAAGGTGCGAGGCCCGTATGAAGGTGAAAGCTGGACTCCCCTGCCATCGGCGAAGGGTGGCGATGAGGAGGGAAATCCTGAGAAGGTCAGAAACCAACCTTATCCCAAGGTAACAGGCCTGTCCATACGGGCTGCCTGAAAATACAGGGCAATCGGGTGAAGGAGAATGTTCCGGCAAACACGGTCGTCATTCCCGCGAAAGCGGGAATCCATGCTGCCACAGGCACGTTTTTCGGCCATGC